>JAQYWP010000451.1 GCA_029379285.1 Rhizonema sp. PD38 | reverse complement strand
TTACTACACTAGTATTTCAGGACACAAGTGTTTCATTTTAATTTAATCTTTTGAATAAAAAACTTCGCTTTAAAACTTTTTTTCTATATTTTTAATTTTTAATTGAAAAAATGGTCATAAGCTCATCATTCCATATCTGCTTGCCATTGTTGCGAAAGATTTCTGACGACTTCTATGAATCGTTGTACGGTGGGAGAGATGTCGTCTTGTCGCCAAATCATATTAAGTGGCACTTCAGGCGTTGGTTCTTGGACGATCTTATACACTACGCCTGTTCGTTGCAGGTGTTGGAGAGAAGCGGGTACGATCGCAACACCTATTTCCGCTGCCACCAGACTGACAATTGTTTGCATCTGAATCGCTTCCTGTACAACCATCGGACTAAAACCTGCTTGTTGGCACAAACTAATAAGAGTGTCGTAAAGTCCAGGAGCATTTATCCGAGAAAACAAAATAAATGGTTCACTACATAGGGATGCTAATGATAAGTTGAGTTTATTTGCCAAGGGATGTGTTTCTGGCAATGCCACTACTAACGGTTCTCGAAAAATGGTTTCTGTCTTAAACCCAGTCTCTTCAATAGGCGGCCGGATAAATCCAACATCGATTCGCCCTTCTCTAAGCCATTGCACTTGCTGAAACGTTGTCAATTCGTGTAATTCCAGAACCACACCCGGAAGACACGTTCGGAAAGTGCGGAGAATTTTTGGGAAAACATTATACGCAGCGGAACTGACAAAGCCGAGCGCTAACTGCCCAATTTCACCCCGACTCGTTTGTCGTCCAATTTGGATTGCCTGTTCAAGTTGTTTCAAAATTTGTTGCGCTTCTTCTAGAAAAACCAACCCTGCTTCTGTCAGCTGCACTTTTCGTTTGGTGCGATGAAACAGATAGAAGCCAAGTTCTATCTCTAATTGACGAATTTGTTGACTCAAAGGAGGCTGGGCAATATGCAATCGTTCTGCTGCCCGTCCAAAGTGTAGTTCTTCTGCCAGGGTGACAAAGTAGCGCAGGTGTCGCAATTCCATTTGGCTAACTATAAGAAGAGACGCGCCTCGTCTCAACAATTAATATCTTTTACATATTACTTGTTAGTGAAAAATATATTGGACAACCGTTATTTAATTTTTTACTCTTGAGATTAAGTAGATAAGTCATTAAGGTTCGTAGTTGCGCTGACCTCGCACAAATCCACGCTTTGTTATTGACATTAGAGAAAATTTATGCTAAAGAATAAGTGGAATACTGAACTCTATGAAGACAAACATACCTTTGTTTGGCAATATGGGGAAGACTTGCTGAAATTGTTGTCTCCACAACCCGGAGAGCGGATTCTGGATCTTGGTTGTGGTACGGGACAGTTAACAGAAAAAATTGCGAGCGCAGGATCTGTAGTGATGGGAATTGATGCCGATCCTAGCATGATTGAAAAAGCAAAACAGAACTATCCTCACTTACAGTTTGCGGTAGCCGATGCAAGCCGCTTCCAAGTAGAACAACTGTTTGATGCTATCTTTTCCAATGCAGTGCTGCACTGGATTCCAGAACCGGATGCAGTTATTCAATGTATTTACCAAGCCCTAAAGCCCAAAAGTCGTTTTGTTGCAGAATTCGGTGGTAAAGGAAATGTCTACGAGATCACCAAAGCACTTTATGGCGTGTTGGCAGAAATGGGTTATACATCGCCAGAAATGCCAACTCCTTGGTATTTTCCGAGTATAAGTGAGTACACAACTCGCCTAGAAAAACATGGATTTGAAGTTACCTTTGCGGTTTTATTTGAGCGTCCCTCACGTCTTTCAGATGGAGATGCAGGTATGGCAAATTGGATTCGGATGTTTGGCAGTCGGTTTTTATCGGGATTGTCTGCCGAACAACAAACCCTTGTCATTCAAGCTGTTGAACAACGTTTGAAACCAGTACTGTATCATGATGGTACTTGGACAGCTGACTACCGCAGAATTCGCATAGTTGCAATAAAAGCGTAATATGAGGTGGAGTGAAAATTAATGGGATCTTGTCCGCTGAATTAATCTTACAGCGTTTTTCATCTATTTGAACCACAATCTTTCGTAGGGGCGTGTGGTCTATTACCCGAAAATTGCTGTAATTCCGTCTTGATCCCAAGAGTGCTCCTCGCTCTGCTTTGTTTCCTCTCCCCGCTTGCAGAGGGGTTGGAGGTGGATAAAATATCAGATATGTGGGAAAAAAGAATCTGCAAAAAGTTGCGCGGGAACACTCATGCCTGAATTCAGAATCTTTGATATCTCGACTTATCTGCCTGTAGTAAGGCAAAATAAAGATAGGTATTCCTAAATCTCCATCATGAGCTGTTGTCTCAACCCTGTCTGTCCAAAACCTGAAAATATTAATAACAATGGAAAGTTTTGTCTGAGTTGTGGTTCTAAGTTACTTCTCAAAGAACGGTATCGTGGGATTAAACCGATCGGACAAGGTGGTTTTGGCAGAACTTTCTTAGCGGTTGATGAAGATAAACCATCCAAATCGCGCTGTGTCATTAAGCAATTTTACCCTCAAGCTCAAGGTACGCAAACCGTACAAAAAGCGGTGGAGCTATTTACTCAAGAGGCAATGCGCTTAGATGAGTTGGGGAAACATCCACAAATTCCAGAACTGTTGGCATACTTTACCCAAGATGACAGACAATACCTCGTCCAAGAATTTATCGATGGCGAAAATTTAGCTGAGGAATTAGCAAAAAAGGGAACTTTCAATGAAACTCAAATTTGGCAATTGTTGTCTGATTTATTACCAGTTCTGCAATTTTGCCATGCCAGACAAGTAATCCACCGCGACATTAAACCAGAAAATATTATTCGTCGATCTCCCCAATCTTGGTTACATACAGGAGCTACCCTTTCCTCTGCCCATAAAAAGGAGAGACTAGGAGGGGATCTGGTTTTAGTGGATTTTGGTGCCGCTAAAATTGCTACCTACACAGCTTTAAAAAGAACTGGCACTATTATTGGTAGCCCGGAATATGTTGCGCCTGAACAAATTAGAGGTAAAGCTGTTTATGCTAGTGATATTTATAGCTTGGGTGTCACCTGTATTCATCTATTAACCCAGCGATCGCCGTTTGACTTATATGACATTAACAATGCTAGTTGGATTTGGCGACAATATGTGAAGATTTCCGTTAGCGATCGCTTAAGTTGTATCTTGGACAAAATGCTGGAAAATTTCCCTATTCAACGCTACCAAACAGCAGATGAAGTACTCCAAGACATAAATCAAGCAGGTATCACAATAAAATCCGTCACATCACCACCTAATTCTGTCATAAAAACTGTCAGTCAAATAGACCGAGAATTAGAAGAAATCAAGGCTATGTTTTCTCTAAATCCTCAACCTCAAAGCAATAATAATACTGTTCTACCACAGAAGCCCTCGCCTACTTCCAAAAACCAGATAGATAAAGAGTTAGAAGAATTAAAAGTCAAATATAAAAATCAAGAATGATGAATTAGTCTATATAGGACAAATTTCACAAAATTAAGCGAAATTCTCGCTTTTTGAAAGACTAACACTGGACTCCGCCCGCAAAGCAACTATTTGGAATCCTCGAAAAGCCGATGAATTAAGTTTTTTAAATTTTAAATTTTTAATTCAAAGGCACTGGTATTAGCTAAGCTCCCCTTCGAGTTTAATAGGAATTTCAATCCAAAACTCTGCGCCTTGTTGAGGAGAAGAGATACACTTTAAAAAACCCTTATGTTTGTCTACTACTATTTGATAACTAATTGATAATCCTAAACCCGTGCCGTCACCCACAGGTTTAGTTGTAAAAAAGGGATCAAATATGCGTTTCATAGTGCTTTCAGTTATCCCTGGACCATTATCTTTAATAGATATTGCAACCCAATCAGGATTTTTTACTGTAGTATGGATGGTAATCTTACTAGGTTCTTTTGTTATTTCTGCTATCGTTCTCTGCCGATTGTATTTGTCCAAAGCATCAATGGCATTACAGAGGATATTCATGAAGACTTGGTTCAACTGCCCTGGGTAACATCTAATTTCTGGCAAGTCGCCATACTCTTTAATAACTTGAATACCAGGACGCCCAGGCTTGGTTTTCAGACGATACTGCAAAATTAACAGGGTACTATCAATTCCAGAATGAATATCAACAGATTTAATCTCAGCTTCGTCTAGGCGAGAAAAGTTGCGTAAAGTCAGCACAATCTCACAGATCCGCTCCGTTCCAACTGTTATCGAAGAGAGCATCTTAGGCATATCTTCCATGAGAAAATCAAGTTCAATTTCTGCAATGAATTTGGAGATTTCCGGTGCCGTATTGGGATAAATCTGCTGGTAAAGCTTAATTAAAGCAACTAAATCTTGAGTGTAGTTATCAATGTAAGTTAGATTGCCATAGATAAAGTTCACTGGGTTATTGATTTCGTGTGCTACACCAGCGACAAGTTGACCAAGGCTCGACATTTTCTCGGTTTGAATTAGCTGCGCTTGAGTACGCTGCAAATTTTGTAGGGCAAGTTCAAGCTCAGTTGCCTGCTTTCTCAAGATGGCTTCAGAACATCGCAATGCAACTTCTGCCTGCTTGCGATCGCTGATATCGCGTAAGAACACAATATATTCCTGGTTTTGGCGATTTAATCGGCGAGAAACTGTTATTTCAATGATCAGCTCACCAGCATTGGGCCTTTGTAATGTTTCTTCACTTCTGCTTTGCCAATTTGCTGGCACATCATCCAACTGAGGAAGGAACTCATTGAGACTCCGCTCGTAAAGCTGAATCGTCTCAACTCCCAACAGTGATTTAGCAGAAGGGTTAGCTTGAGTAATCACACCATTTTCATTGAGCACCAGAACAGTATCTGACACAGTGTCCAGGGCAGTAATAAAGCGACTTTCTGCCACTTCCCTCGCTTCGGTAATTGAGGCAATTTGCGGCAAAGTAGTCCAACAAGTGATCGCCACTGCCACAAAGGCAAGAATCATCAGTAGAATAGCTAACAAATTGTCACCATCATCACCAGGAACTTGATCTAACTGATTCTTTATTACCCAAGTGATTATGGAAGCACCACAAACCAGTATTACTATAACTAATACTTGTAGACCTACAAAATCTTTAATTCTTGTACTGTAAAGAGCACGACGCTGTATCCACCAATAGGGATGAAAGGGAGGAAAAGCGCTCCGTCGGATCGCTGCATCAGCTACCAAAATTATGATTGGAACCAGCAAACCCGCTACAAAGTCACGCCACTGCCAAGCTAAGCCCCCGACGACTAGGACAACCGTCTCCACCAAACAAAAGCCAAGGGACAACCAAGGCCATCGTACCTCTGATCTAGCCCGACGTAACCAAAGACCAAAATGGAAGACAATTATCGACACCAAAACACCAACACTGGAAACCATCACCAAACTGGCTATGTTTCCCCAAAGTAGGAAAAATAGACTGAGTATAAAGCTAAATATTAAGCTAGGTTGCAGTACACCTTGGCGAGAAATCACCGCGAAGACAGGCGATAGGTATCCGTCTAAGGCAAGTTGGTACAACATACGCGGAGAGTTGCAAACTGCTGTAGCAGCAGCTAGAAGCGCACTAGAGGAAATCCAAAGTGAGACGATTAACGCGGCTAACTTTCCCCAGAAGGGTGTAGCTGCTGTTAACAAAGTTTGGAATATGTTGTCAGGCTCAGTTGTCGTCCCTAACCGCATCAGTACCCAAGAGCAACCCAGAAACACAATTGGGATAAAACTCGCAGCTAACGGTAAAAAACGTAAAGTTATACCAGGCTCGCGGCTATCAGCAACAAAGGAGGAAGCTGTTTCACAACTACATGTGGCGAAGACTACAAAAAAAAACCACTTTGCCCATTCCAAAACTGAGAAACTAGGCCAAGTGGTTGGGAAAAAACCAGGGCTGGCTGGAGAAAAAGCTAGCCAGCCAATACCTTGAACACTAAAAACGAGTAGTAATCCAACAGCAGGGACAATAAAACACAAGTGCAAGATACCCAAAGCTCGTGTACCACTAAACGCCATGATAAAGACGAGTAATGTCAAACCAATCTTCAGAGGCATTTCTGGAAAAGTAATGCCCAGAGGTTCAAGTTGAACCGTGATTAAGTCTGCAAGAATTATAGTGCTGAGTGGAAACGCTGCCCAACTATAGAAGTATCCCAGTGCTGCATAGCATCCCAACCATGGAAATGGCTTTAGCAGCCTAGTAGTGTAATTAGGAGTTCCCCCTGACACATCTGGCAAGTGCCTACCTAAGGCTTGCACTTGGAAATTCAGCAACATACCAACAATTGTTCCAGGTAGCCAGACAAAAATTGCCCACGGTCCAAGGGCACTATGTACCGCAGGTGCAGTCAATAACCATGCTAATAAACCAGACAGGCTGAAGCCAAAAGTTTCCAGGGAACTTAGAGTTCGCGGAAGTTTTAAGACTGAGTGGTGATATTTGTTTATACCCATGATTGGTTGATTATGCATGATTGATTTTTGAGTATTCATGGCTAGATATCATGCATAACCTTTTTTAGTTGTTACAGAAACTGTATAAATTCTGAACATTTGAAAATTCCCTGAAATTACGGCTCTGTTCTCGAGAGTCATGACCTAAAATAGTTATCGACACATTAAACTCAGTCAAGTTTAACCAACTTGAAAGACTGTATCGGTTAAAAGAATTTTTTGCATGCAAAAAATTTTATTTTGTGTTCTTCTGTCTTTGTGGAGACATTGAGTCAGTCTATAACAATATGACGGACGGTATTTATCACATTTTTGCTTTTTTTGTATCTATCATTAGTATGATTAATAATTCGCTAATTGATGTAATCTTTTTGACATAGCTTCACATTTGCATGAGAAGTATCGCTAGATTATATAAATAGAGCGTTATTTACCTGTGCTTTTTCACAGGTAAATATCAGGTTATTAT
>JAQYWP010000450.1 GCA_029379285.1 Rhizonema sp. PD38 | reverse complement strand
GAGATTCAATTTTACTTTCTACCATTTTTTTGTACCCAATTCATATTCCGGACGAGTCTAGTCCTTAAAGCAACCTGATGTCGTGTTATTTGATCGAGGATCGCGCAAGGAGTTTGGACCTGTTGACAAGCTATTTCAGAAAAATAAATCTGTAACGACTGAAGTAGAAGTACGTAGCATTACTGTAGTTGGCTTGTTTCAGTTGGGGGTCACCTTTGGCTCAGATGGAACATTAGTAACCAGTGACTTAAATTTCTTACGTATTTTTTCTGCACGTCGTCAGGCAGGGCTGATTGATATTGGCTTGATTAAACTGAAGCCGGGTGTAGAAGTTGCACCTGTGTTAGCTACCCTCAGAGCAGTTTTACCGCAAGATGTTCGAGTTCTGTCAAAGCAAGAGTACGAAGACTTTGAGGTCAATTACTGGAATGGGAGTACGCCAATCGGCTTCACGTTTACATTAGGTGTTGTGATGGGCTTTTTGGTTGGAACTATTATCGTCTATCAAGTTCTCTACACCGATGTTGCTGATCACCTGTCTGAATACGCCACGCTCAAAGCAATCGGCTATCGCGACAATTATTTTCTAAGCCTTGTCTTTCAATCGGCATTGATTCTTGCCACACTAGGATTTTTACCGGGATTTGCTATTGCTTGGAGTGCTTATGCATTGACACGCAGTGCAACATTATTGCCCTTGTTTATGCGCGTTGAGCGCAGCCTATTTGTCCTGATTTTGACAATGTTCATGTGTTTTATTTCAGGCGTCATCGCCATTCGTAAACTTCGGGAAGCCGATCCAGCAGACGTTTTCTAGCTTTGATTTTAGTGTTGTCATTGCCAAGTGGATTATGTTTCAAGAACCTGTCATTCGCATTCAAAATCTCAGTCATTACTATGGTAAAGGTGCATTGCACAAACAGATTTTGTTTGACATAGATCTGAACATTTATCCTGGCGAAATTGTGATTATGACGGGTCCTTCTGGGTCAGGAAAAACAACCTTAATTAGCTTAATTGGTGCGCTGCGATCTGCTCAGTATGGCAGCTTAAATGTCCTTGGTCAAGAACTTGTCGGAGCCAGTCAATCCACATTGGTGAAAGTTCGACGAAAAGCTGGCTACATTTTCCAGGCGCATAATTTACTGTCGTTTCTCACTGCTCAACAAAATGTTCAAATGGCGATCGAACTTCAGGCTAATCCACGCCATATCGAACGTCAGGCGCAGAACATGCTCAAAGCAGTTGGATTAGAAAATCGCCTTCATTACTATCCAGACAATCTTTCTGGCGGTCAAAAACAGCGAGTTGCCATTGCTCGTGCTCTCGTCAACATGCCCAAACTGGTGTTAGCCGATGAACCTACTGCTGCCCTAGATAAACAATCTGGACGCGATGTAATGGAAATCATGCAGAAATTAGCGAAAGAGCAAAGCAGCACCATTTTGCTAGTGACACACGATAACCGCATTCTGGATATCGCGGACCGAATTGTGCAGATAGAAGACGGTTATCTCGTCGCCAATGACCCACGACGACAATCTGCTGCGTAACCCAAACAATCCTGTTGAGGTAATTTTATGTGACTTCAATGGCAGCTTTGAGAATTAATACCCGCCCCTCTGCCCGCTATGAGCTTCGCTAAAAGTTGGAGCAGATGACACCTGACTTATTGAGTCTCGTTGATTGCCGACATGTGCGCTGATTGAGCGGTGTCTAGCAAAGCAGCTATTGAAGAGCGATCGCACGCCCATACTTCGATTGAAAGCGGCAGTTCTTGGGCAGGGGAAGTAAAGGAGCAGGGGGGGGGAAAGAACTAATTCTCCAATAACTCTTACTTCCCCTGCTTCAAGAGCCCCCTTTGCTCCCCTTGCCTATCCGAACGGTATTGGGAGCATCGCGCTGACAATATATAAAGAGCGATCGCTCCTACTACAATGCTCATACAGCAAAAGAAATCTTCCGCAAGCTCTGGGAATTAATCAACGGTGAAGACAGTTGGGATGCTCATCTCGAATACTGGGTTATTAGCTACTGTTAAGATATACGTTAACTTCAGGAGAATTTGAAAAAAGTGTGTTAACTATTGGTTAAAGTCAAACCAGCTTAATCACTATAAAGTACTTTATGATGTAGGTTTTAAAAGCATAAACTTCCAAGATGCACATTTTATAACCCTTATACAGCAAGGCTTTCAGAACGCAGATAAAAATGTGCTTCTTTCATTTGTGAAGAGCGATGTCTTACGACAAGTCGCGCTTGAGCGCCTACGCCGCTAGTTGGAGGCTCATATCTTGCACAAAGCCGAATAAATCCGGAAAAAACAAATAAAAGGTATAAAAGTGTGACAGCAAGTCAAGAGTCACATTCAAGTCATTAAAAGTCATTAATTTTACTAGCTGTACGTAATATTACAGGCTAAGTGTCAAGAAAAATTAAGATAAGGGAAAAAGTATGCTTCCTTCTTGGCTCCTTAAAGACAACTTTTTGTATCAAGAGCTTTTCAAACTTTTTTTATCTTTACTTGGAAGTTTATTTCTTGCTTGGTTAATCCAAATCATCATTACTAGACGAGATCGAAAAACTCAAGAATTAGAACGTAAGCGCCAGCAAATTAATGAACTAAGAAGTGATTTGGTACAAGTTTTCAACGAATACTATAAAATTCGGAAAAGGTATACAACTGTGAGGGATACTCTTGTTGGTAATAGAACTCGTAATCCTTACATTAAAAACCAAGATGAAAAAATCAATGAAATCTTTGACAATCTGCTTATTGCTTGTATCGATCTCGAAGCAAAATACTCAACATTGCTCGACAGGCTAAAGACGACTTTCCCTGAGTTTTGGCAAGACAACTTAGAATTTCTCATGGGTAGTGAAGTCATATCTGATAATGCATCAAACACATATTCCCAAATAATTAGACACAAAATTGAACATGGGCAAGATATTGATGGTAGTACCTTAGAATCTTTCTTTCATGTCATCAGACATCAAATTGAATATGAAGAAGACATCGACAGTTCAATCAAGATGCCCTTGATGCAGGCTTTCCACTCTACATTGGCTGCATTTGAGATGTACGAAAAACAGATGTCTTTGTCAAAAGTGAAAACTGCTAAACTTTCTCGCTCAGAAATAACAGGCATACGCACAAAGAAAACTTCTGCAAAGCCTAAAGCGCAGGCTAACAGGTCAAATGCAGCGGACAGTTGAAAGCAATTAGTGGTGAATTCGAGGTTACTTGCTCAGGGTAAGCGCATCTCAAACCAATACAGTTCAGTTAAGGAAATTAATCTGTTGAGGCAGGTAGAGGGGCAGAGGAGCAAACTAACTCGTCTTCTAGATTGCTATAAATGATGTCAGAAACCGAATTGCTAATTTCTCAATAATAATTTAGCAATCTTCACAACATTATTGTTAATAAATTTGTAACGAATTTTACCAAAAATTAAATTTCTCGAGAAAATCAGGATAAGCTAAAAATCTGTCACACCTCATTTGTAGTAAGCATGAAGAGTGCTTGATAAAGGGCTTTAGCTCTAACTGCAAAAGAGCGAAGTTTGCGTGACAGAGTACTAAACATAGACATACTGGTCGCAAAGATACTGCGATCAGAAGAAAATTTTATGGTTTTAACCTCACTCTCACCGCAGGAAAATCCTTCGCCTGCATACATTTGCCCATTAGATCAAGCCTGTAGCTATTTAGAAGAAGCGGCTCATGAATTAAAGCTTGATCGCAGTATATTAGAAATCCTCAGCAATCCACGTAAAGTTGTCACAGTTTCCATTCCTGTAAAACGCGATGACGGTGAAGTCCAGGTTCTGGCTGGACATCGGGTGCAGCACTGCGACATCTTGGGTCCCTATAAAGGTGGGATTCGCTACCATCCAGCCGTAACCTTACGGGAAGTGTCTGCTCTGGCAATGCTAATGACCTGGAAATGTTCATTACTTGGTATTCCTTACGGTGGTGCTAAGGGCGGTATTGCTATAGATCCGAAAAGTTACAGCATTGGTGAATTAGAGCGGATCACTCGTCGCTATACTAGCGAGTTGATTAAAGACATTGGTCCTGCAGTAGATATTCCAGCACCAGATATGGGGACTTCTGCTCGTGAAATGGCTTGGATGATGGACACTTACTCTGTAAATGTCGGTCATGCCGTGCCTGGAGTTGTGACTGGTAAACCTCTTTCCATTGGTGGTTCGCGAGGAAGGGAAATGGCAACCGGACGCGGTGTGATGATTACTGTACGTGAAGCGCTTGCAGATCTAGGTAAGTCTTTGGTGGGAACGCGAGTTGTCATCCAGGGTTTTGGGAATGTCGGAAGTGCCGCAGCTTTATTGCTATACCAAGCAGGGGCAAAGGTGATAGCTGTTTCCACAGGATCGGGAGGAGTCTTTTCAGACGTTGGTCTAGATATTCCAGCATTGAAAGCTTACGCTGCACAGAACCGAATGAGTATTGTTGGTTTCCCACAAGCAGCACCAATTAGCAATACTGAGTTACTGACTTTACCTTGTGATGTGCTGATTCCAGCAGCGTTGGAAAACCAGA
Source organism: Rhizonema sp. PD38 (assembly GCA_029379285.1). Classification (GTDB taxonomy): domain Bacteria; phylum Cyanobacteriota; class Cyanobacteriia; order Cyanobacteriales; family Nostocaceae; genus Rhizonema. The sequence continues at coordinate 2,388 of JAQYWP010000450.1, read as the reverse complement.
TTACTCAGGATAATGTCGATCGCATTCAAGCCAGGATTATTGCAGAAGCAGCAAATGGTCCAGTGACTCTGCAAGCAAACCAAGCCTTAGAGGCAAGGGGTGTCATGGTGCTACCTGACATCTTGACCAATGCTGGTGGTGTTGTCGTGAGTTATTTAGAATGGGTGCAGGGTCTTTCCTACGTATTTTGGGACGAGGAGCGCGTCAACCGAGAATTGGAAAACTTGATGGTGCAAGCTTACCGTCAGGCAATACAACAGACTAAGGTGCGGCAAATTTCTCTTCGTTTAGCAGCTTACACTTTAGGTGTAGGTCGTGTTGCTCAAGCGTTTACAGACCGAGGTCTTTATCCTTGATTTTCCATAGACATCAAGAGAAATGCTTGGGAAGGTCGCTTTTGCTGTTCTCTCCCCTACCAAGCATTTCAACGAACGCACAATAAATTTTCGCGAACTTTCTAATTTCAGGTTCGGTTGAACACTTAATAATAATGTTTGTAGTTGCGCTGTCTTCGCTCTTAAAAGTTTGAGAGTGAAGACAGCGCACGGACAGATTCTTTCGGAGGGAAACCAACGCCCTTCGGGTGACGCTCGCAAGCTCGCTAACGCAGCCCCTATGACTGTGGTCTAATTACCAGAAAATTGCTGTAATTTGGTTTAGCCCTTGCCACTGTAACTGCGACGTTGCTGATCGTTTAGCATGCTGTTACCCATAAATCCCGATTGCAGTCCGGCTGCCGCTTCTTTAACCGCCTGCTTTGCTTTATCTACCACAGCTACCGTGTCAACAAATTCATGAGTCACGCCCTTATAGTTGGTTGCCCTGAAGAGGGAACCTGCTTCACGTAGTCGCTCGGCATAGGCTTGTCCTTCACTACGCAGTGGGTCAATTTGTGCTGTAATCACGGTTGCAAGCGGCAGACCGCTTAGGTTTTCTGCTCGCAACGGTGAAGCATAAGGATTACTCCCATCAGACTCGCTGTTGAGATATTGACTCCAGAACCACATCATCATGGGTTTGTCCAGCGGTCTGGCGTTGGCATTCTCCTGATAAGAGGGTGGTCTGGTTCTATTGCTGAACCTAAACGTCGGACAAAGTAATGGAGAAGCGGCATCGAAGGATGATGTGATCTGCGCTTCGCAGCAGCGCTTCGCTATCGCTTCCCTCAAAATTGAGCTAAAAACTGGAATTGGTTTTAGTAGTTATGGTGCGATAGTAGAGTGGGTGAAAAAAATATGGACTTGATATTGCGTATGGAACGGTTTATACATTGGTTCGATATAAATGCTTATGCAAAACTAAAAGTACCACGTCCTCGCGGAGGGGATTGTCTCTTTCAATAGGTATTACTTCAACGTGAAAGCTGCGCTTAGCAATTGCCATCGTGATTGTTGCCTTATTTAGGCATCGTTTATTTTCCTTTGGTGCATTGCAAACAAATATTTAAAGGTTGAACATATTGAAAAGCTAGCAAAGTTTTTCAATGTTTCACCAGTTGTCTTCTTCCCAGAGAATGTGTTAGAAAGAGATTTTATAGAAGTTGTAAATCCACCTTGAATCAGAAGTATTTGCGATTGCGCGAAGCGCAGTGCCCAAGCGATCACAGTTGAAGTTGTGTCATAACCATAAAATTTTTTATGCATTATTTTGGCATAACCGTCAAACTGGAATATGATAACATTGGGGTGAAACTGAATAGTAAGAATTAGGAGTTTACTATACAGTTTATCCATACTTACATCATGTCAATCATTTCTTCAAATATTAAAAGCATTTTAATATAAAGATTTTGGGCATCTAAATGTTCTTTTACAGCTTTTTCATACGACAATAAGTTAGATTCATCTATTAATAGGAGTAAGTTTCTAGCTTGCTCATAATGCAAGCTGTACTTTCTATATGTATCAATAAGTTCACAGTACAATTTAGATTTTTCCGAATTTTTAATCATGTTATTACCTATGAATTATTTTTTCTATAGTCCTTTTTATAAGTAATAGAAATATCTTGCTAAAGTCAGAATCTATATTAAGTTTGGTTGTATCAGCTATGACGATAAAGTATTTTTACACGCAGAATCTGTATAAGCGTATACTTGGGTATAATGCAGTTAGTCCAAAGAACGTTGAGTGATTAGTAGCAGTTGCGATTGCGGGATAATGTGTTACTCGTCAACCACGCTCTATCTGAATGGTTAGTATAATAAAAAACCGCTCAATACTGTCAACGCATTTCCGGTTGATGAGGATGAGGTAGAACCGCAAAAATAACCTTGAAAAATAGGCATCCCCCTTAGACATGCCTTTATCCAAATTTAAGTTTTTGCTCACTATCAGGACTTACGCATTGACAAATTAGACAAAAAGTGCAGTAGTGAAAAGAAGAAAA
>JAQYWP010000040.1 GCA_029379285.1 Rhizonema sp. PD38 | reverse complement strand
ATAGTAAGTAGGACGACACAGAAAAACTAAACTATCTGAATTTATGTAAAAGCTCATAGCTACGCAGACGCTGATATCTAAGGCGAGGTTCAGCGCTACTACAAAGATAAATTTATTTGTGCCGACCTACTTAAAACTATGTAAGTAAATTCGGTATTATAAAGTTAAGATGGCTCTCAAAGAAGAGGACGTTACTTAATGCAACTAGAAGATTACTTTAACTTTCTTCGTGCTGATGACATTCGGCTCAAGGGTACTCGAGTGGGCATTGAAACTATTTTGTACGACTTTATTTACCACTGTCGTACTCCGGAAGAAATCGCCGACTCGTACCACACATTAACACTAGAGCAAGTTTATGCTACAATTCTGTACTACTTGCACAATAAAGAATCCATCAGTGCCTACCTCGCAAACTGGCTAGAACACGGTTACCAGATGCGAGAGGCACAAAAAAATAATCCCTCACCAGTATCCGAGAGGCTACGTAAGTTGCGGGCTGAACGTGCAGCGATGAGGCTTGCAGGCAATGCTCAAGTATCTCTTGGATGAAAACGTTAAGCGGGTTTATCAGGTACAGCTACTTCGACAAGAACCAGATTTGATTATTCGTATGGTGGGTGATCCAGGAAATCCTTCTAGAGGTACTCCCGATCCAGAAATTCTTATTTGGTGTGAAACACATGGCTATGTTTTAGTAACGAATAATCGTGCGTCTATGCCGATTCATCTCGCTGAACACATTGCTCAAAATAGACATATACCGGGTATTTTGATCTTGAATCCTGATGAGCGGAATTGGAGGTAATTTAGAAGAATTGCTTCTAGCCGCGCTGGCTTCATACGAGAATGAGTATCGGGATCGGATTGTGTTTCTGCCACTGCTTTAGAAGCGCGATCGCTCTTGCCGCTTAATTATCAATCGGTTATCTATCCATTGCCAATTGTAGATACTGCGGTGGCACACAATCCACCAGCCAAACACCATTTTCAGAACAATAAAACGTATAATTCGCGCTCTGCATCGCTGCTGCATCTACTGCAAACACCACAGGTTTTCCATGTCTTGCACCGACAGTTTTTGCTGTGACAATATCGGCTGATAGATGAACATGATGTCGCAACATTTTGTTGAGTCCGGTTTGCAAAATTGATTCAACAGCTTTGTGTCCCGTACCGTGGTAAAGGACATCCGGAGGCACAACAGGTTCTAACTGCAAATCAACTTCTATACTGTGTCCTTGATTCGCACGAATTAAAGTGCTAGTGGAATCAAAGGAAAAGCGTTGTTTGTCACTTATTGCAACGACTTCATTCAGTTCCTCGCGGCTAACAGGAAACTGATTTTTTTCACAAGCTGCTAATAGTTCATCGACAGCAACCCAACCTCCAGGAGCGAGTTTAATGCCTATGCGATCAGGTTGATGGCGTAAATGTTTGCTGAGATATTTGCTAATTTTAACAAGGCGAGAATTATTCATCAACTCACTCTCCTGCAGCAGTCAAAATTTGTTGATATAGTTGTTGACTGATGCGTGTACCGTTAGCGATAAGATCGTCTAACACCTGTTTTATATTAGGAATCAGCTTAAGCTGTTTAGCTATCAACACTATTCCTACAGTGCCAATAACAGGCAAGCCACGCCTTTGTGCTTCTTTTCGTGCTGCTAAGTCATCAAGCAACAACCGATCTGCTTGTAGTTCTTGAGCAAGAGTTATTGCAGCATATTCACCCAAGTCAAGCTTTGTAATTTTAAAAAGGTTTAATACTTTGTGTTGATTGCTAACTGAGCGGATCTCAATCCAATCTTGATGCAGTAGTAATGTTGCTGCCAATGGGGCATATGCCGCAGCCAACTCATTGGCAACTTCATTAGGAATGATGACATGCTCATACATATCACGGAGTATCTCTAGCTTTCCTATCTTTGCCAGTTCGCTTAATGGCGTAGTGTCAGAAACAACAATTACTGTTGACGCTTCTTGTCCAACATTTGAATACAGTCTGATACCTCCTGCTGTAAATCTTCAAGTGTCATTGTGTCATCAAAAGGCGATATGTTGTACTCATACATTAACTTAGAAAGCTCAGAACGGTTGATATCTAACAGTCTTGCAGCTCTCCCGGCACTGATGTCACCTTGACGCAGTAACTCCATCACAAAAGCTTCACGCGCTTTACGTTGGGCAGCTAACCTACGTTCTTCAGGTATTTCAGACAGGTCAACAGTAAACTTGACTTCAATCTGAGATTCTAACATTTTTTTATCCTCCTGCTTATTGTTCTAAACTAGAATTACTGTCGTAAGCGCTTGACAATGGCACAAACCACATTTAAGGTACAAGCATTTTGGGATAAAGATGCAGAAGTTTGGGTTGCAACCAGCGAAGACGTGCCAGGATTGGCAACAGAAGCTTCTACGATTGAGGTTCTTACCCAAAAGCTGCGAGAAATGATCCCAGAACTTCTAGAATTGAACTCTGTTGTGCCTTCTAATTATGTGGGTTCTATCAGTTTTGAGTTAACTAGCCATCGGCAAGAGTTGATAGAGGTGGCTTCATAGATGGGCGCATCGTTTACTCCTGAGTTAAAAAAGATTCTTTCCTCTGCTGGTTGCTACTTTGAACGGCAGTCCACACCGGAGCACTTACCATGACAGAGATGGAAATGCGGCGTTGAATATTAGAGCAGAAGGCATTCGGATTCTAAAATTGGCTGCTAGTCAGTCAGTTGGCGGAGGGAACCCCGTTACTGCTGGAGGAGGGGAGGTAAGTCCTTTAGAGTTGACGCAAGTCTAATCTAAGGCACTCCCCCGTGATTCCAGAAGCCCTCACTATATCTGGTACTCCAGATTAGTGACGGGTAGTTCACCACATGCTCCAGTCTACAAGCAGAACATATAGCAATCCTAATTAATTTGTGAAAATCGCGTATGCTAAGATTCCGGACTTCTTTAAAAAGTCTGAAATCTTATTGATTGCTATAGAGCTATAAACAGTTAAATGAACGCCATTTTCTGCTTAGGCGTATAACTAGGAAAAACTTGATTGAGTTTTGCTTGTTCCAGATTTAGATGACGTTCCAACACAGTGGCGATCGCATCCCGAAAATCAGTTGTAATAGCCAAGTCTCTCCCCTCATGAAGCTGATTAGTAGATAAACCTGGCCATTCTCCGTAAACTTTACCGCCTTGAACTTTTCCGCCTAATACCCACATTACATTACCGTGTCCGTGATCGGTACCACCGTTACCATTTTCCTCCACGGTACGACCAAATTCAGACATCACGACAATCGTTGTGTTTGGGTAAACTGAGCCTAATCCCTGTACGAGACTTGCCAAACCTTTCTCCAATTGTTCTAAGTTACGGGCTAACTGTCCCGTACTGCCACCCTGATTAACGTGGGTATCCCAACCACCCAAATCCATAAACCCTAACTGAATTCTGGAGTCTTTCACCATCACTTGTGCTAATCTTTGGGCATCTCTAGCAAAGCCATAAGGTAGAGGCGCACCATTATTTGCCATTTTCATTTCGGCATCAAGATCGCCCTTCAACGCTTGACGCGCTAGTCGTCCCTCGTGATAAGTTTGACTCAGCCCATCATTACCGCTATAAAGTTTATCAAACGCCTCTGCCACTTGTGGACGATCCAATGGCAAGGGCTTGTCAGCATTTCTACCGGAAGCTAAGTTAGCGACAGGTATACTTCCTGACAAAATACGTGGTGTCGTTTCTCCAACAGTCACTGCTTGAACAGGTGTATGTCCGGATAAAATGCTGACTAGACGATTCATCCAACCATCCGTAGTACTTCTAACGCCAGGGGTACCACTTTCCATGTAATATTGAGCATCAAAGTGGGAGCGAGTTGAATCAGGAGAACCAGCAGCATGAACAAAGGCAAGAGTTCCCTGCTTCCAAAGCGGCATTATGGGTGCTAATGCTGGATGCAAACCAAAACGATTATCTAAATCAAGGACTCCTCCTTCCTTACCAGGTTGGGGAATGGCAATTTTTGGTCGTGCCTGGTAGTAAGCCGTCTCTGAATAGGGAACGACTATGTTTAATCCATCCACTGCGCCACGAAGAAAAACCACAATCAAACGCTTTCGCTCGCCACCGTTATCGGTAGCACCTCTAGCTACATAAGCGTGTGTACCAATTGCTGTTAAGGCACTGATTGCAAAGATGCCAGCATCTATCAGAAAATCACGTCTGTTCATCATAAAAAATTTAGGAATGAGTAGGGTAATCGTTTAATCCACAAAACGTCTTCACTCCTCCCGAGATCTTTCCAAACCGGCCCTTACAGGAATTAGGAGATGTAGAGACGCTTCAAACAGAGCGGCTATACAGAAGTTAGGACTCATAACTCAGCACTGTTTTAGCGATGCATAAATTCTGGACTGCCCAACATTAATGCAGCTTGGAGTTGATGAGGGCTGGATGCGATCGCACTTTGGGTTTTGGTGGAAAAAGAGTTGCCGAGTGTACCTGCAAGTTGTGAAGCATCTACAACAGGAGGAGGTGAAGATTTTTGTGCCGTCGCATTCTCTTGTTGCCAAAGGGGTACACGCCCACTGACGAGGGAAGTAGCAAAGCTGAGGCGACGAGTTATAGCATCAGGATTTAACCATGCATCTTCGGTATTTTTGTAACCATCTGGAGTCAAGCAACCGTACATCGGCATTCCCAATTGCTGTAGCATATTGAGAAGCGGTTTTGTATTGTTCACTTCCATGCCTGTTGCTCTTACTGTGGATACTACGTATTGTAATGGTGTTTTAAATTTAGCATTGAAGCTCGTAGAATCCCAGAATTCTTTGCTGTGGAAGAGAGTGTTCAAAACCTCACGAATGCTACCATCGGTTGCGAGAAAACGCTTTTGCATGCTGTTAACGAGAGTTTCAGGAGGGCGATCGCTAACAAAATACTGTGCAAGCTGGTAGCTAATGTGATGGGCGGTAGCAGGACTGCGTGCTACGATATCTAAGGCTTGTTCAACTTCCGCCGCACCACTACCTTTAATCGAGTGTCCTAGAAAAACCTTGTCGCTAAAATCATGCCGTTTTGGATCGAAGTAAAAAGGCGAACCATCCTCTCCTGTTGGTTGGTTAGGCTGACGATATCCCCAACCAGTCAAGATCTGTGCCAAAGTAATCACATCTTGCTGAGTATAACCACCATCCACGCCCAGTGTGTGTAGTTCCATCAACTCGCGGGCATAATTTTCATTCAAGCCTTGGTATCTGCCACGCGCACCGGGGCTACCTGGAGCAGTATTCTGCCAATTATCTAGATAATATAGCATGGCAGGATGTTGAGCCGTTGCTAAGAGCAAATCACGAAAGCGACCGAAGACGTGGGGACGAATTGCCTCTTGTTCGTAAGCTCCCACCCAGAAACGGTCTGGTCCCTTGTTTGCATCTACATTGAAGTGGTTGTACCAAAAGTCTACCATCACTTCTTGGAGTTGCCGATGACTTTGGGTTGCTCGTAATAACCGTGCTTGAACTGCTTGTTGTTCGATTAATCGACCCCTAGCACGAGCAGCTTTCTTTTCTTCTGGAGTCGGTTTTTGCTTACCCTGACGGAATGGCTCCGATTCTCGATATAGTGTAACTGGATTTAGGTATAAAGTCGGAAGCTGAGACAGTTGGGTAGTTAGATTTGGTGGTTCGGAAATAGAGTCTGGTGAGAGTTGTTCTTGAATGTAGCCGTCTACACCTATAGACTCTACTCTTTCGACTTCTCCAGGAGTAGGTCCAAAACTGAGACGATTAATTATATGCAATACTTTGGGATCAACGGGTGCAGGAGCCGCATTGCTGGGGAACACTCCTCCCAGTAACATAAATAGTAACAACACCAAGTATTTAAGTTTGATGCTCATAAGAAAAATAAATATTTAATTTGTGGAGTTTTTGCTTTCTTGGGAGACATTGAGACGCAAGGAATGGAACAACAATCTCTATTTCTTCTCTCACTCCAAACAAATTCCACTCCCTACCTCAGATTACTACCGCTTGTACATATGAGAGGCGAACTTCTGCCGCTGTTGTGTATTTAAAACGTCTCGAATGGCAACAGTATTATCAAACTCCGCATCAGAAAGTTCTTGCCTAAGCATTTTGAGTTGGTTATATTTGTCACGCACCTGTTCAGTAGAAGCAGTTCCAGACATCAATTGAGACAATTCCTGTTGCGCTTGACGCACTGCCTGTCTTTTTTGGGGAATCTGCTCTTTAGCTTGCTTGCGAATTGCGTTAATTTGTTGTAACTGCTGAGGTGTTAAGTTCAATTCTTGGAGCCATCCAGTAGGTTTGCTAGGATTCTGACGAGGTGAAGTTGTTGGGGTTTGAGCAACAACTGTAGGTGGTGAAATGACTAGAGCAAAGATACTTGGGCTACCAAAGGTAACGATCGCAGCCACTATAGTAGAGACGCGACGCAGCAACATAATCTATCTCCTATAATTATCAAATTAATCAGTAACAGGTTCTGTAATTGCTAATGTGTCACCATCCGGGGAAGTACTGATTGCTCCTTGCCAATTGCTTTCCATAAATCTTTCCAATTTGGCAAGTTCAGCCGCATTTGGTGGAGCAGGTATCAAGGCTTGATAACCAACAACAGCAGCGACTAAGGAAGCAGCAACAGCCGATGGAATCAGCCACATTGGACGACGAGGCGTGGGCAGCAATGTCTGACTACTGTCGCGAGCGCGAACCCGCCATTGACGCAGATGCAATGTCTCGACATTTTGTAGAATCTGCTGTTCTAAATCTATAGCAGCTGGGGGAACTTCCGGGCGATGTTGACGCAGAAAATTAACCAGGTCTTTGTCATCATTTGAAAACTGAGTCATGGCTGTACTCCCTGTTGCTGAAGAAATTGACGCATACCAGCACGAGCATGAAATAGGCGTGACTTGACTGTTCCTACGGGAATCTCCAGAATTTGGGCAACCTCTTTTTGAGGCACTTCCTCCAAATCATGCAAAACTAGAATTGTGCGATGTTCAAAACTCAAGCTTGCCAGTCCCCGTTGTACCAAGTCTTGATAGTGCAGATCCATCAAATCAGGCGCATCTTGTTGGATAGGAGTCTTTTCTTTAAGAGTCTGCAATTGAGTCCGCCCTTGAACTGTTCTTTGTCTTTGATCGGAAGCCACATTCCAGGCTATCCGGTAAAGCCAGGAAGAGAATTGTGCCGTTCCCCGAAACTTGGGTAAACCTTTCCAAGCCCGCAGAAACACTTCCTGAACCAAATCATCCAGAGAAGATGGATCGCACAGTTGATAGAGGATTGATCTCACCCTTTGCTGATGGCGACGATAAAGCCGCCGAAAGCATTCTGATTCACCCCGGAGACATCGTTGCACCAGGTAACTATCTGATTCATCTTCCGATTTACCATCAAATTGACTATCGTTTGAAACCTTGGTTGGCACAACTAACACCTAAGGAGTCCCCCCCCATCCTTTTTCTTGCTTTTACTTATAAGACTGGGTGAGTGAGAGAAAGGTTCAATCGTCAAAGGGAGTGCTGTTTTTTCCCACAGGTTTTGATGCAATTTGTGCGCTCGCCACCGTAATTACTACAACTGTTACACGGGGCGTGGAAATAAACCTACCATTCACTCATTGCTATAAAGCTGCAAATCAGGCTTTTTTCACATGTCTGGGTACAGGAACGCGGGCGCGGTTTCACGCAAGAGCGCTCCTGATGGCTTGATCGCTTACTTCTAGCATAAAAATTTCTGATGTACTGTAATTTGACATGTTACGTCACAAACAGTTAAAATATAAACAAAGTCGTAATGATTCCGCATTTCCCTGTTCTGTATAACGTGTATCAAAATATTCTGTGCGAAAGAACACTTAAGTAATTTGTGAGCTAATTATGGTGAAAATTGTTGGCATTGGTGGCAGTTTGAGATCTGAGTCCTATACTCAAATGGCTTTAAACATAGCAGCACAAAGAGTAGAAGCCTTGGGTAGCGAAGTCGAAATTCTTGATTTACGGCAATTGCAATTACCTTTTTGCGATGGAGGAGAAGAATATCCCGATTATCCAGGTGTCCAGCGGTTACGTGATGCAGTCAGTGGCGCAGACGGGTTAATTTTGGCAACCCCAGAATATCACGGCGGTGTGAGTGGTGTTCTCAAAAATTCTCTTGATTTAATGAGTTTTACGCAGTTGTCTGATAAAGTGACGGGAGTAATTAGCGTGTTGGGAGGACAGCCTAACAGTAATGCTCTGAATGAACTCCGACTGATTATGCGGTGGGTACATGGTTGGGTTATTCCAGAGCAAATTGCTATTGGGCAAGTGTGGAAAGCCTTCAGTCCCGAAGGGAAACTACTAGATGAAAAACTCTCTCAACGGTTCGACCAATTCGCTCAAAGTTTGGTTGAAAATACTCGTAAGCTGCGAGGTATTTCGTAACAAAATAATCATCAGTACCGTAAATTCTGGAATTTTGCCTCACGCAAAGGCAAGGCAGTGCGTTGGCTCTAGTAGCACGAATGACGGCTTAGCCCGAACTCACGGCGACTGGTGAAAGGGTTCCCCGGCTTGAAGCAACTGCCGCGCGAAGAATAACCTCTAGCTTTGGTCAAAAATATCAATTTATCTCGCACTCTATGCGATGAATTGGAATGCGATCGCTCGCTATAATTCAGCAACTTTACGGCAAGGTAGCAAGATTATTGACTTTCTTGGTGTTTTTGGCGTCTGGGCTGTTTATTAAATCAGGAGTAGATATTACTGAAATTAGGTTAGAGCAAATTGAGCAAGTTAGAGCGCTCGCCTGTGAATATAAAAATTTCGAGTGTGTTGAATGTACCTTCGCCATTAAGGAATACTTAGTATCACAAGGTATTAACGGTAAGCAGATTAAGCTCTATACTGGCTCTGGAATAGGTAGAGATAGCTACATTTATGATGATAATGTCCCAGGCGATGCTATTTCTATAAATGGTCGCCATCAAGCCATCTCTATATACATTAATGAAGTAGAAACTATTTTTGACAATCATCATCACAATGGTATTTGTAAAACTCAATAGATGGCAAATCTTTTATTTCATGGCAAAATCTATGATGGTAGAGAGTTTCAGATAACCGAAGAATATTTTTGAATAGAGACAAGTTATATGAGAGAAATTACTCAGAATAAATTAGAGGTAAAAGCAGAATATTTCTATGAAATGCTGCAAAGCATCAAAAAGCGTCCCGGAATGTACTTAGGGAAATGTTCAATTACTCGTTTAAAGTCATTTTTAGATGGATATATAGCAGCAAGGCAAGATTTAGGTTTATCCTTAACAGAACAAGAACGACATTTCGAGAAGTTTCAAGAATGGGTACAGGAAAGATTGAGATTAAATCGTCTCAGGCATGGGATAGCATAATTCTTTTCTATTCGGCTGATGAAAAAGATGCGCTCAATAACTTTTTTGAACTTTTAGAAAGATTCTGTAATGGGGACAAAGCTTCAAGAGGCTAAATGAATGCTAATTCGGTGGTAATTTCAATTTCAACTAATCTACTAATTCATCTAATTCTTGCATGGCTAAATTGCGATAGTAACCTACACTCTCGTGTGAAATATACTTTCTGAGTAAAACTTCTGCAAGGCTTGCATCTTCGATTTCGTCTAGCTCAATCAGCATCCGACTATATCTTTTGTTAGCCTCTTGATTTTTCACCAGACATTCCTTGACTGACTGACTGAGATTACCGGATTCTAACCAGTCATTTTCTCGCAATATCCCCAGTTGAGTCGCTAATTTATTCACCAGAGGTTGATACTGATGAGCCAGTGTTTCATGACACTCTTCTAAAATAGAGATGTACAAATTTAGCGCTGTTAACAAGTCACTAATTGAACTATCTATAGACTCTTCCAGAGCTTTTTCAATTTCAATTCTAGCTTCTTTATTATTCCCTAGCTTGTGCAAAACCCGAGCCACGTCTACTTGGAAATAGGTGAATAGAGTATGATTTGAGCCCATTAGCTGAGCTAAGAATTTATATAGTGACAGCGCTTCTTGATCTCTTCCTTGCTTTTCAAATATCAAAGCCTTCCAAGAATCACATTTTTGCTTCAGCAAATTATTTTCATATCTGTCAACCTTAGTGTTGTAGAAATCATTGATAATTTCTACAGCTGATTGATAATTTTCAGCTTGAAGATGCCGATAGATATCGGGAATCACAACTTGCTCAAAATCTCTATTGAGATCGGGACTCGCAAAATCTTGACTGATGCGATCGCTTGCCATTTTTTCCACTCCCCCTTACTTGTCATACTTGATACTTGCGTCTGCGGCGTTTGGTGACTTTAAACGCTTTTGCTAACGATTATTTTTAAGCAGATCATTTCAACTATAGTAAGTAGCAAAAGTAGAATTATTGGATATTAACACTAATTAAGTGATGTCCCCGTTCTGAGGGGTTTCCTAAATTGGGCACACCGCGATTTTTCAATCTCAAGACTGCGCCGTGTTTTGTCTCTGGTGGAATTACTAATTCCCCAGAACCATCTACTGTGTTAATATTCAACCGATATCCTGATTCTGCCTGTTCTGGGGTAAGTGTAACTTGCGACCGAATGTTATTTCCATCTCGTATAAATTCAGCTCTAAATAAGTATGTGAAGCACGATATGTGATGCCAAAACCTCCGCGTCCTAAGGCATAGTCAATCCGGTAGTCACCACCCCGCAGCAGAGTTCCTGGAGCAAGCACGTCTCGTAACAGCGAAGGCAAATAGACTCCACAGTTGGGACAAAATTCGGTTGATTGTAGAATGCCATTCAGTCGGCAATTGAGACATCGCATGGTGATTTCAATTTCAACTAATCTACTAATTCATCTAATTCTTGCATAGCTAAATTGCGATAGTAACCTACACTTTGAAGATGCCGATAGCGATTGGGAATTACAATTTGCTCAAAATCTCTACAGAGATCGGGACTCGCAAAATCTTGACTGATGCGATCGCTTGCCATTTTTTCCATTACCCCTTAGTTGTCATGCTTGATACTTGCGTCTGCGGTGTTTGGGAGGAATCGGACACTTATCAAATGGCTACTCCCCCCGATTTGCTAGGCAAATCCGCAAGCAGTCATCACAGGAAATCGGCTCTGCCCTTTGGGAAACATATTGCTCATAGAGAATATAACATAGCAAGGCTACTGTCTCACGAAATTGCATCAAGCCCTTTTTTCTGGATAATCATCAGCAGCTTCAATACGCAACCATCAGGTCTTTTCCCTCGCGCCCAATCCGAAACAAGGTTTTTTGAAATATTGAGGTAATACCAATTCTATAAAACTTTGCTACACATCAAATATCCTGTAAGGGCGAACAACCGTTCGCCCCTACTGTATCTGTTGCCTCCTTTGAGAGAATTGGTATAACGCGCAAAAACTGTTTATAATATCTGCTCGCGTTCCCGAATTTCTTTAATCTGCTCCGGCGTTAACGTTTCAACAGGAGAAAGACACGCCTCATCAAACTCACACATAGTCTGCTTGCTGATCGCCCCTACCTCATGCAAAGCTTCCATTGTTTCATGAATTGCGGCAAATGCCTCACTACGATATTTCTTGTTCATCCTGCTTAGCCTCCGTCAAGCACTACATTTAGTACAAATTTTCATTGCTTTTTATAGCCAGTTATTGTCAATATAAAAGAGTTAGTTGTATACTTCACGCAAAAATACAAACTGTAAAAAAACGTTACTAACTTTGATCCGTAGGCTCGTTCGCGCAAGCACAACGAACGTGCAGCGTTTCCGCGCTTGAGACGAGAAGGGGCTTGCCGTAAGGCATCGCTTTTAAATAGAACTTGCCAGTAAGGCAAGATTTAGATTTGCCTGTCATAGAACAAGAGCGTTTTGCCTGAATTGAATTATGCTCTCAGATGCAGAAGCTTAAGGAGACGCTCAAGGGCATTTTGATCGCGATCTTTATTTCCTTGTTGCTGATTAAGCTGTGCGACTTTTTCAAAATCGGCGTTCGCGCCTTGTTTGTCTCCTAAATTATCGCGGGCAACTCCCCGGTTATGGTATGCGTTAGCATGGTTGGGATTAAGGCGAATTGCCTGGTTGTAATCCTCAATTGCTGCTTTTTTATCCCCTAAATTATCGCGGGCAACTCCCCGGTTATTGTAAGCGTTAGCAAAGTTTGGATTGAGGTGAATTGCCTGGTTGTAATCCTCAATTGCTGCTTTTTTATCCCCTAAATTAGATTGAACAATTCCTCGGTTATAATAAGCGTTAGCAAAGTTTGGATTAAGGTGAATCGCCTGGTTATAATCCTCAATTGCTGCTTTTTTATCCCCTAAATTAGAGTGGGCAATTCCCCGCTTATGGTAAGCGTTAGCAAAGTCGGGATTGAGACGAATTGCTTGATTGAAATCCTCAATCGCTGCTTTTTTATTCCCTAGTTCATAGCGGGCGTTTCCTCGGTTACAATAGGCATTAACAAATTTGGGATTGAGGCGAATTGCTTGGTTTAAATCCTCAATCGCTGCTTTTTTATCCCCTAGTTCATAGTGGGAAAGTCCCCGATTATGGTAGGCGTCAGCAAAGTTGGGATTGAGGCAAATTGCTTGGTTGAAATCCTCAATCGCTGCTTTTTTATCCCCTAGTTCATAGTGGGAAAGTCCCCGATTATGGTAGGCGTCAGCAAAGTTGGGATTGAGGCAAATTGCTTGGTTGAAATCCTCAATCGCTGCTTTTTTATCCCCTAGTTCATAGTGGGCAACTCCCCGGTTACAGTAGGCGTCAGTATCATTTGGATTGAGGCGAATTACTTGGTTGAAATCCTCAATCGCTCCCCTAAAGTCCCCTTTATTAATCTTGTCTAATCCTTGAGCATTATTCTTCAGAGCCTCCTGACGTTGGCTTTCTGCTTTTTGTTGGCGCTGTTCTTCCTCAAATCGTAATACGATTTCCCACCAACTTAGCACTGTCTCAGGTCGATTTTCAGGCTTCATTTGCAATGCATCTGTCACCATACTCTGCCAAGGTTCATCTAAATCTTGAGGAATCCAGTTGTCATTAAACAACCGACTTAACGCCGTTGGCGGTAACTTCCCAGTCAGCATCTCGCAGAGCATCATGCCCAATTCAAATAAGTCACTTGCTGCTCCTACTTCTGCACTCGAAATTAGCTCTGGAGCTGCATATGCTTCTGTATAAGAGCGGGTGTTCTGATGTGTAGAAGTCCTACTACCAAGGTTCTGTCGAGATGCACCAAAATCTACTAAGACAATCCGCCCCTCTGGTGTTACCATTAGATTATCTGGTTTAAGGTCGAGATGGTATATCCCTTGTTGATGGACTACTGTTAGAGCATTAACTAGGGCTGTCATCACTGTTTTTACTCTTTCTACAGGTAATATTTTCCCCAGTTGGGAATCTAACTCATCTTTCAAGGTATTACCTGAAAGTAGTTCCATTACCAAGTAAGCAGTACCGCGCTCTTTGAAGAAGTCTACAACAGAGACAACGTTGGGGTGATTGAGTCTGGCAAGTGTGCGCCCTTCTCTTTCAAACCTTTGTAAACCCCTTTGGTAGGATTCTTCTTGAGGTATTGGCACAGTTAAGCGCCCAGTCGTCCCCTCCCGGTGAGCTTGAGCTTGTGGATAAAATTCTTTGATGGCAACAAGCTTTTCTAAAGAAGTATGTGCAGCACGATAGGTGATGCCAAAGCCTCCACGTCCCAAGGCATAGTCAATCCGATAGTCACCACCCCGCAGCAGAGTTCCCGGAGCCAGCACATCTCGCAACAGCGAGGGCAAGTATACTCCACATTTGGAGCAGACTTGGGTTAATTGTAGAATGCCATCTAGCCGACAATTGAGACATCACATGGTTCTGTATTATCGAGTTGCCTGAGAAATAGTTTGGCCTAAAGCCATTAAAGTACGTTTAAAATCTTCACTGAACTGCAAAGGGTGATTGATTATCAATAACATTTAGAAAATCAACAACCGTGATAATCGGGCAAGAAAAATTATCTTTTAGACTGAGTAAATCGCCATCACCCGTCACAAGATAATCCGCCTCACTGACGACAGCCAGAAGTAAAAAAGGCACATCAAACGGATCACGACATTCAGGAATTACAGGCAAGCTGTCGGGCATCGCTACAGCTTCACAAAACAGTATGTAATCCGATAATAAATCGGATTGCTGTTGCCTGAGAAATAGTTTTGCCTAAAGCCATCAAAGTACGCTTAAAGTCTTCTGCACGGCTACGAAAATCATCACCTTTGCCTAATTCAAATGCCAATCCCCTTACTCCTTCTAAAAGTTTTAGATAAACTTGACTCTCAGGATTTTGGGTACGAATTACCAAGTAAAGTTGCTGTACTTCAGCATCACGAATTGCTTGTACAACTTGCTCGATACTCTTGGCTTCCAAATCGGGGATGTGAGGTGGCGCATCTGTTACCAAAACAATAACTTTGCTGCCTTGAACTGTAAAAGGTTGACGCAATGCTAGTAAAATGGCATCAAGGCTGCTTTCTGGTTCATCGCCACCACCACCTGCTTGCAGTTTAGCCACTTCGTTACGAAAAACCGCAGGATCGTTGGTGAAAGGTTCACCGTTAAAAATGAGGACGCGGTGTTCTTCTTGAATCAGGCGATCGCGAAACTCCACCAAACCCACCCGTACCCGCACTCCATCCGACTCAATGGTGTCGGCAAAACTCATCATTGCATCTTTAATAGCTTCAATCTCTCCCCCCATACTGCCAGTGCAGTCTAAGACAAACATGATATCAGCACTGCGTTTGCCTTGTAATTGTTGTAAGCGACTGTTGAGGGAATGAGCTAAACTGTGGGCATTAACTTCACTCTCAGATAGCGGCTTACTCGGTAGTACAGATGGTAAAGTAGGCGATGGACTTGTTATCAGGGTACCGCTCTTGGTAGTAGAAAGGGGTTCTAGTGCAGTGCCACACTCGGTACAAAACTTACTCGCATCAAGGTTAGACGCGCCACAATTACTACAAATTTTCATTACATCTTTACACCATAGTTATTTTTACTATAAATTGCTTTTATACTTCCCGTAGAAATACAAAGCGTAAGAAAACATCACCAACTTTGATGCGATCACTATGTTGAATAACTATAGGTGCTTCTCCAAGAGTCAGAGCAATTCCCCTAACCAAAGTTCCGTTTTTGCTACCCAAATCCCGCACAAAATATTGATTTCCCTTGCGACTGAACTCTAGATGAAGACGGCTGATACTGTCATTTCCACCAGCAATATCAGTTCGTCCCATCACCAACAAACCACCATCTGGAATATTTATTAAAGTTCTTGCTCCTTTATTACTGCCTGACTCTACTATTAATAATGGATAACGTAGATGTAAATCGACAGGTATCGGCGGTACATAAGGGACATAACCCAAATTTGTCATCACCTCATCTATAGATGAAAACCTTTGATTGGGATCGATTTTTACCATTCGTGATAATATAGAAGTAGAATTGTTATAAAAATTACAAGAAAAATCTGTTAGGTCAATTCCTTCAGAAGGTTGTGGGGTTTGGTTGAGATAATTAACAAAGTCTTCCAGTTGTCGCCAACGCCTGCGATCCCAAAAGTGCAGCCCGGTAGCTAATTGGTAAAAAATATGACCAAGAGCATAGATATCTGCTCGTGCGTCAGCAACTTTTGCTCCATGTACAAGCAATTCTGGCGCAATATAGGGCAGAGTTCCCATCAGTTGATTATCCTTAGTCAACCGATAGTCTTTAAATTTAGATATCCCAAAATCAATAACCTTGACTTGTCCATTATTCCCAACCAATATATTGGCAGGTTTTAGGTCACGGTGAATCACATTACAACGGTGAGCATCCCCCACACCGACTAAAGTCTGGCGGAAAATATCCCGTTTTTGCTCTGGTGTGAGTAAACCCGTTACTAAAATTTTATCTAGCGATTGACCGGGAAAATACACAAATAGCAGCAAATATGTGGTATAATTCCATTGCTGCAGTCCAATCACAGGTATAATGTATTCTGAAGGAATCGAGACACCTGCTTCTAAGCGCACTCGTTCAGCCAGTTGGCTACCTGGCTCAACTTTTTGGATGATCTTGAGAACATAAGTTATATTTGTAGTCGTATCCGCAACCTTCCAAACTGAGCCAAACGCACCAACTCCCAATAACTCCAACAATTTCACCTCAGTTACAGGCGGAATTTCGACAGGTATTCTTCCACCCACCATGATTTCCAAATTAGTCATTTGTTGATTGTTAATAGTTAGTTGTTAATTTAACCACTAATTATTCGGGACTTTCCATAAAATCAACGTTTGGTTATCGGTTTCGCCTGCTGTTTGCGCTGCCTGAATCAAATTTTCTGCCATACTATTGAGATGGCGATCGCCAGCCAAAATTGATTGAATATCCTCTATAAGTAGAGAACTACTAATACCATCACTGCATAAAAGCAGCAAATCTCCTGCTGCTAGAGGCGTTTGATACACGGGCGGATTTGAGGGTAATTGCGGACACCCTACATAAAATTCCAGACGACTGCGCCCTTCATGGTAACGAGCCATTTCGGGTGTAATCATGCGTGCCCGCAGGAGCACATCTGCTACTGTATGTTCTTGCGTAACTTTAGTTAGTTTCTTAGTGGTTGCTTGGTAATGGAATAAAGGACTATCTCCTAAATTTACACTCACAGCAATTTTCTCCAGAATTGCTGTAACTACAACTGTAGAACCGCCTTTGCCCCATTTATTAGCTTCCACCATCTTACGCACATAGGCATTTGCCTGTTCTACGGCTTTTAGCAGAACTTGTGCCAGGTAATCTGATGTAATTGGTGTAACTTCATTAATGGAGCAATTGAGTGATGACTCAATCGTTAGTTGTTCAAAAAAGGATAAACTTAGCTTGCGTAGAGTCTGTTGGCTAATGTCTTCTCCATAAGCATAACCACCCATGCCATCAGCAACTGCCATAAATGTAACAGGCTTTTGTCCTAATACTGGTGTAAGGGCAAAAATTTGAAAACTATCCTCATTCTGTTCTCTTTGGTTGGTTTGACTGTACACGACATAGTTCGGTTGATTTATTTGTACTTCACTAATTTGTTGTGTCATAAAATACTTTATCCTAAAATCAAATGCACCATTAAGTCCTCAGAACTTACACAAAAATTGCTATAGATGCTTAATTTAATGAACCACTTCTGAGCCAAGAGCGCTCCTGTCTTCCTAGAGTTTGCATAAGTCTTAATTATTCAAGACTGAGTGATTTTTAGACTATAAATCAATACGGTTCAGTTAGCGCCAAAAACC
>JAQYWP010000449.1 GCA_029379285.1 Rhizonema sp. PD38 | reverse complement strand
CTCAAACTCGCTCAAACAAATCGAGCCGATATTCTTCCTCACGTTGACCTTTGAGATGTCGCAGTTGAGTTGGGGTCAATTCCAAAAATGAGTTATGAACTTGATCGCCGTTTAAGGGATAATCACTGGCATACAGTGTCCAATGAACCAGCAGTATATGTCCGCCTAGTTCCAGGTGATTAAGTATTAATGCTTGTGCTTTTTTCAAGTCTTCCCAGCACCAGTAGTAACCAACTTCTGAAACTAAAATTAAGTCAAACATCTCGTCAGGAAACTCCTCAGGCAAATGCATAATCTGGAAGCGTACATGAGCAAGGTCTTGACAGCGCTGAATTGCTTGGTCTTGAGCAAGTTTTGAGACATCAACTGATAGCAGTGAGTCGCAGCGATGAGCTAGCTTTTCAGTCAAAACGCCAATGGAGCCGCCAATTTCTAACGCAGAATGATATCGTTGTTTGGGTAGGGCGGCGATTGTGTTAGCATATTTGTTAGCTTCGTACTCACTCGTCTCGAATCTCCACGGATCGGGATTTGTGCCGTAAAGAGCTTCAAAATAGCTAGGTCTGAGCGAATGCTTTTGCACCTGCGGTTTATTGAGGTTGGGAATGCTGGCAGTGTTCAAAGCCTCTAAAAAGTCGTCAAAATTTGAGAAGTCTTTTACAATCTGCTCAACTCCAGCATCATCCAAGACTTTCTTCTGTTCATCGCTAGCAATACCAACAAAAGCTAATTGCAGTTGGTCAGCAGTTAAAACATCCCAAATAGCATCGCCGATGCAAACTATTTTTTCAAATTCTGACTGACCATACACAGCTTTAGCTCTTGATATTGCGGTTTTTACAATGTCTTCTCTGGAAATTCCATCATCTGTAAACGCGGAAGGGAGTTCTGCTACATTTAACCCTACAGCTTCAAGCTTCATGCAAGCTGACGCACGCCAGCCTCCTGTCGCAATTGCGATCGCCCAATCTTTTCCTTGTGCGAGTTTCCGTAACATTACGGCTGCTCCCGGTATTTCTAAAAACAATCCGGGATTTGCCGTGTACTGTTCCAGCAATAACTCTACAAACTTCTGTTGGAACCTGGATAGTTCACTAGCTTCAGGAATGCGTCCCAGGCATTCTTGAAAAATCTGTAAAGTTATACCAGAATCAGTTGTGTGTCCGTAACTCGCCCAGTTTGTATTAATTTCTTTGAATTGAAATTCATCAGCAAATGCCTTAACGAAGCATTGGCTATCCACATCATACGTGCTAGTCAGCGTTCCATCAATATCAAAAATTGCCAATTTCATTCTATTAAATAAGTAAGAGCAAAATTCATTTGGATGAAAAGTAATTGGTAATATTTATTAGCCAGGACTTAGGTAAAGATGAGCAAAAAGCTTAATTTATTTAACCGCCAAGACGCCAAGAGCGCCAAGAGTTAATTCGTAGAGTTTGTGATCGGTATATTCGCTATTTTCAGCAATAGCTATCAGCAGTCTTGACTTCTAAGTAGACTTCCCAAGGACGGGTAAAGTTCAACAACATCTCTGGTGTCAAGCGAAAGCCTTCGGGATCATCATCAATTAGGTTAGTGGTTTGAGAACGATAAGCGGCGATCGCAGAGTTTTTCAATTCCATCACCGTTTCAATATCAAGCCGCCAACCGATGACTTGAGGGGGAATAGGGGAATTTTCTTCAAATTTGCTCCCACTCTCTTTATCTTTCTCTCCTGCACCTACCCCTGTTCCTTGTTGCTCTTTATCCCAATCCCAGATAGGGTACTCAATTAATCGGGGTGAGAGTGACATTTCATTCAAGGCTGTATAAATTAAGTTCCAAGAAGCACGATGATCTGGGTGCGGGTCGTAACGCCACGGTAAAAAGATCGTTTGCGGTGCTATTTCTGCGAGATAATTACGACAAGCGGCTACGGCACTGCTCTTGAGTGGAGAGTTCAGGATCGGGACTGATCCATCTTTCAAGCCGAGGAAGGTAACGGTACTCGCATGTACTCCAAGTATTTTCAAAGCTGATAGCGTTTCACTTTCACGTAGCGATCGCAGTACGGTTTCGGGAAACTTCTGAGAACGAGGGTGCGAAAGTGTACCATCACTCATCACTAAGACACGGACATCGCAGCCGAGAAAACGTAACAGGGCGATCGCACCACCACACCCCAATGTCTCATCATCTGGGTGAGGTGCAACGACAACGACTTTGCTTTGGGCAATTTCCTTGACAGAGCGTAAGGGCAAAGCAGTGGGATTGCTGAGCGGTAATGTAGTAGTAACCTGATTATTCATCACACCACAGTATATCAACAGGAATAGTTTGAGCTAGGGCGTATTTTCCTGCATTGGAGAGCGCCGCATCAAAAGCAGGTTGTCGCAAGTACAGCGTTAAATCTCGGATAACACGCTCCATGGGATTTGGCGGTAACAAACCGCGAGTGCCAACACAGCGCTCGCAAAGCTGCATCACATCTATACAGATTTGTTCAATTGCCGTCCTTACCATGTTGGTATAAGCGACTATTCTATCTACCTGTGTGTTGGTAACTGTAGGGTAGCCACCAAAAACAGGAGCATAAGCGGCAACTTGATCGGCTGCACCCCGCAGCCAGAGATTGCCACCTTCGATAGCGATCGCCATTCTGCCAATTCTTTCTTGTTGATAAGGGTCGTTTGTATACTCTAAGGAATGAAGGTACTGGCGAGTTGCATCAAACAATGCTTCTGCCCCACCCAGTTGCACTGCTGCAAACCGAATCACTCCTGCGGTTAACCAAGGCTGTCGGAAGTAATCTCCCGGTTTACCGATTAAAGCAGATTCCTCCAATTCAACGCCACTAAAATCGACTTTATAACTGGCAGTTGCTCGCATCCCGGCAGGTTGCCACCAATCGGGATCGCTCACTGTCTTCACTTCATCCATTGGCACAACGCACATCTGCCAACTACCATCGGGTAATGCTCCGTTAACAAACGGACGCTCAACGTAACCTCCACCAGAACAAAAGGTTTTAGAACCTTCTAGCCGATATCGACCATTACCTTGGGGAATAATTTTAACACCATCAGATGCTTCGGCATTCCAAACGCCAAAGATTTTGTGACGCTCTCTTGCATCAAGAGCGTATGCTTCAATTTGTTCAGTAGTCCCAAATGTTTGAATCAGTTGCAGGGCATTGACGTGCCCTTCATAAATTCGACCGACTGCGAGATTTCCACGCCCTATCAGCTTGAGAACCATGAGCAGTTCGTAAATGACACCTGCATCAATTCCCGCTCCCCATCCACCTAATTTATGGTGGAGAGGTGCAGCTAACAAACCAGCTTGTGCAATTAGCTCAAACTCGCTTTCGGGAAAAGCGCCATTCTTATCTATTGTATTGGCATTTGCTGCACAATACCTAGAAATTTCTGCCGTATTTACTAAGTCTTGGGCAATAGCTGAATTCTGCCATTCAGGGATGAGGATATTAGAGGGAAGTTGAGTAGTGATAGCTGCCTCCTGTCACAAATATTTTTCCACACATTGTTGAAGATAAAGAAATAAGGTGGGTTAATGCCTCTATCTTCTGCGTGATTCTGCTGTTTAATTTTCAGCACTCAGCTTTGAAAGTAATATTTGGAGGAGCCAGGTCAGCATTCAACTTTTCTTTTCATAAAAAAACCACCTAGACTTTATGGCAGTAGTCTACGTGGCAACGAAAATTATGCACAGAACAAGCTCCCATAATGACACAAATTATACCATGTGTCCACTATGAAGTACCAGATACCCTAACTAAAGTATCTAAGTAAGTCAGAGATAAAAACCTAATCATATTAAGAAAAGTAAAATTCATAAAATTATCTTGTAGTAAGCGCTTCAGCGCTTTAGCACTTACTACAAACTTTCATTTATTTATGCCGACTTATAAGGAAAAGGCAGAAAACCCTTGAGAAACAGGCGCACAGCGCCGAATGAGCGTACTTTAGGTTCATAGATGAATGTTAGTTGCACCTTTTAGGGTGCCGTGGTAAAATCTGAACATGTTAAGTGCAAGACATTTAAATAAAACCTACCCGTGGACTGTGGGAAAGTAGACGCCCAAAACATTGTAAAGAGATATCAGTACGCCCTTGTGGCAAACGTATTGAGCTTGGGAACCCTAAAAATAGGGATATTAAGACCGAAAGGTTTTAAGAATCTCCGCTCCTTTAGGACAGAGAGTGTCAATTAGCTTGCTTACTACTGATGGTAATCGCTAAACAGTAAAAGCTACTTAGTAAAATTGCTGGTTTCATTAGCAACAATCCCAATCAAATTTAACTTGTTCAAGGTTTCTGTAGATTGAGCAAGGGCTGTTCGGGTCACCAATCCCATGCGCCCAACCATGACGATCGCATTGGATACGGATGCCACAATCCTAGCATCGACCGAATCTAAAATGGCAGGAGCGTCAATCAGCACTACATCATAAGTTTGCTCAAAAAGTTCGAGCAGTTCTTTCATCCGTCCAGAACTCAGTAGCTTGATCGGATCGTCCGATATGGGTCCAGCAGTCAAAACGTCTAGGGAGGGGTGAATAGGTTGGATGTATTCTTGGAGAGGGGTATTTTTTTCATCGATCAATAATAGGGAGAGTCCCCAATCATTGGAAAGATCCAAAATTTTGTGCAAGTGAGGCGATCGCAAGTTGGCATCAATCAGGAGTACCCGTTGATGCATTCGAGTTGCACTAACCGCAAACCCCAGCGCCACAGTTGACTTACCTTCCCCTGCAAGTGCTGAAGTTAACATTAGAGACTTGAAGGGTAAGGAAAATTTTAATATTTGAATGTTTTGGTACGCTATATCCAGTGTTTCATCAGAGGGCAAACAGGAGTAAATGTCTGGCGAGTCAGCTTGATGCCGTTTACCAAAAACCCTCTTTTTTGGACGGCACTGTGGTAGTTTCGGAACTGTTCCCAGTAACCGAAGATTTGTCAATTTCTGTATCTCTCGGGCAGAATAAATAGCATCATGGGACATTTCCCACATTAACGCTACTGCAACACCTAAAATCGGTCCAATAACTGCTCCCCCAAGTAAAAATAACAATTGGCTACTACCCACATAAACTCCCGATTGGGGTTCTTCCAATATTTGCCAACCAAACCTAGTTTGAGCAATCTTGAGTCCTAAAGATTGTTGCGTTGCCATAAGTTGATCGAGTGTTTTGCGATTGGTTTCCACCGCAGGCAGCAGATTATTGTACTTTGCAATTAAGCTGGGGTATTGACTAAGTTCTGAACGGATTTGCTGTTCCGACTCAGCGAGACTCTTTTCATTAGCACGAAGTCCCAAAACAGCAGTCTGCACCTTAGTTAACTCAAACACCAACTTCAAGTCAACCCCTGTGACTTGCCGTTGTGTCAGTGGAGTCGTTACATTCGTTTGCTGGCTCAAATTGTTCAGTGAACTAGCTGTTGAAAGTCCCGATGATACAACTGCAGTGAAATTGTTTGGGGAACCAGAGGTGAGAAAAACTTCTGGTGTCAGTTGCACAGAGTCAGTTTGCGCTTCTGCAACCTCTTCTCGCAACAGAGCCACTTGCGTCTGGCGCTGCTTGATGAGTTTTTGTACTACTGGAGAGTCGTCTGTATAGCGCTTTTGCTCTTGAACCAAAGCCATCTCCGTCTTTTGAATCTCCCCAAGTAATGTTTGATAGCGATTTGACTGATTCACACCAGAAGAAGCAAGTACTTTTTGAGAAGACAATGCTAGTTCTTGCTGTATGTTATTGGAACGAGCCTTGACATCTTGAAGCTGGGCTCGAGTAATTTGTAGCTGTTTTTTGATGTCAGCAAGAGACTGTAGAAGCATTTTTCCCTGTACTTCTGGATCTAGCAAGTTATATCTCTTACGAAACTGTTCCAATTGTTTCTGAGCTTGATCCATCTGCTCTTTAACTTTAGGCAGTTGTTCGTTAACGAAAGCAAGCCCTTGAGAAATACGCTCCCTTTGTTGCTCTATGTTATAGTCTCGGTAGACTTTTTGTATAACTTGAAGAACTTTTTGTGTTTTAACAGCGTCGTCGTCTTTGAAAGACACCTCGAATACTTGATTGGGAATCTTGTTAACTCCTTTGTGACTCTGTACTAAATTTACAACTAGAGATCCTGGTTTACCCTTACCTTTAATTTCTTCTACTGTGATATTTGGATAATCTGAATGAAGCAAATCTACAGCTTTATGTATCATTTGAGAACTACTTAGCATCAGTTTCAACTGAGTAGCGTAGTCAACATCAACATTGGAGTCAGTTAACTCACTGTCTACACTGACTTGATTATCTATCGGGTGAGGACTCACCAAAATCTGCATGGAACTTCGATATGTCGGTTTTGCCATTGAAGCTAAAAGGCTTGCCACCGACAAGACTGCACAAGAAATACCCAGTATTTGTAAGCGTCGGCGAAGCAGAATTGTAGAGATTTGTCTAATGTCCACCGCACTTTTTGAAGAGGTAATAACCAGTTCCCCTCGATACAGACCAATATCAGCCACTATCAAATTCCTCTATTACTGAACCACACTATGTAAGGTAAGTTGCTAGTTATATAGTTAGGGTTGCTAATGGGTCATAGGTAATTATCACGAACCGTAAATCCCAATGCCCTTTTTTTCAACTATCACGCACTATATATGTCTAACTAAGTAGTGTTTGTAAAATATTTTGCATACATTTGTCATTCGATTACTCTATTCAGATCCATGTTGTAATTAATGTTCTCCTAAAACACTTATCATTTACCAAATATGCTGACACAGAAATCCAATTCATTTCAACTTAATGTGACAATATTGCTTGAGATAGTCAACCTTTTTTATTAATCTTCATTATATCCTCAATGTCTGACATATCTGCTTTTATACAATAGTTACATTTTCATGAATGAGTGTTTATAAATAAGATTTTTATGAGAGCAAAAAAATATATATC
>JAQYWP010000448.1 GCA_029379285.1 Rhizonema sp. PD38 | reverse complement strand
CTTTTACAGATGCCAAGTCGTATGCAATCCAAAACAACATTTAAATAGCAACATCAGTTTTGCTACCTCCTAATGAAACACAGACGCGATGCCTATCTCCAAGAATGGAAGTGGCGTCGCGTCTTGTTCTTATCACCAAATGCTCTACATTCGTCATTTCTATCTTGACTTCATATCAGCAAACAAGGTACAAAGCTTGAGAAAATAGGTTTTTAAGTTTTTGTTTTTTGTAACTATTTTTATTAAAAAAAGTATTAAAGATTAAATATATGGTATTTTCCAACTTTGAATTCGATTGCAAGACCAAAATAATTAAATAAATCTATACTTATACAGATATCACCTGATTCCAATCGAAAAGCCCCTTTATTTTCCGTATGATTTAGACAATAATGGCACTCGAAGACCAACACATATCCATCGCCGGGGTGCTGGAAGTGTTTGAGCCACAGTTTGACAAAAAACTTTAAGAGGCAAACAAAAGTGAAACTAGCAGTTTACGGAAAAGGTGGTATTGGGAAATCTACAACCAGTTGTAACATCTCTGTCGCCTTAGCAAAACGTGGTAAGAGAGTACTGCAAATTGGCTGCGATCCCAAGCATGACAGCACCTTCACGCTCACTGGGTTCTTAATTCCGACGATTATCGACACCCTTCAAGAAAAGGACTACCACTACGAAGATGTCTGGCCGGAAGATGTGATTTATAAAGGCTATGGAGGAGTAGATTGTGTAGAAGCAGGTGGTCCTCCTGCTGGTGCTGGATGCGGTGGCTACGTAGTTGGCGAAACAGTGAAATTGTTGAAGGAACTCAACGCCTTTGATGAATATGATGTCATCTTGTTTGATGTTCTAGGTGACGTTGTTTGCGGTGGTTTTGCCGCACCTCTGAATTATGCTGACTACTGCATGATTATTACCGACAATGGGTTTGATGCCTTATTTGCTGCTAATCGGATTGCCGCTTCAGTACGGGAGAAAGCCCGGACTCACCCCCTGCGTCTAGCTGGGTTAATTGGTAATCGCACCACGAAGCGGGATTTAATTGAAAAATACGTAGAAGCAGTCCCAATGCCAGTTCTGGAAGTCTTACCTTTAATAGAAGATATCCGAGTTTCTCGCGTGAAAGGTAAAACTTTATTTGAAATGGCAGAGGATGATCCGTCTCTGAACTACGTTTGCGATTATTATCTCAACATCGCCGATCAAATTCTGGCAAGACCAGAAGGTGTTGTCCCGAATGATGCCCAAGATCGTGAATTGTTCTCGTTGTTGTCAGATTTCTATTTAAATCCGAGTAAACCCCAGGTTCGGAATTCAGAAGAAGAATTAGACTTGATGATTGTATAAATCATCTTATTTCTCAGGATGGGGGAAAAAAAATGGCATTTTTTCATAGCTTTACAGAATCATTAAAGCAAAAGTGGTTGCAATTTTTCCATATTAATCGTGACTGGCTCAACATGCATATGGAGGTAGAATCAGTCCCCACACCAGATGGTGGAAAACGACCACCTTCTTACCTCATCCTGGGAGTTGTGAACGCCCTGGAACCCAAACTCGCGCAGTTGATGCCGCCCTTTTCCAAACTAAATCCAGATG
Source organism: Rhizonema sp. PD38 (assembly GCA_029379285.1). Taxonomy (GTDB): domain Bacteria; phylum Cyanobacteriota; class Cyanobacteriia; order Cyanobacteriales; family Nostocaceae; genus Rhizonema. The sequence continues at coordinate 5,361 of JAQYWP010000448.1, read as the reverse complement.
CTGACACTTTGATCGACGTACTCGGCTTGCATTTCGATCCGGACATAGTTCTCGGTAACCGTGTTCTTTCTAAAGAAAATGTAACCCAATGGGACTCAGCAGTGATCGTGGAGGAACCTGATCGCGATGAAACGTTGACGATTTCTCTGGATGGAGATGAAATGGAGCATGATTTGGAAATGCTCGAACACCGCGAACAAATTATGGTAGCGGAAGTCATCACACGAGAAGAGTTAATCGCAACGTCCCTGGATGAACTCGACGAGATCAATTGGTCGCAAGAAACTCACAATGGTAATGGAAAAGATAAACAATCTAAAGATGAGTTCCAGCAAACATCTCATGTCAACATAGTGGATGAGTTTGGCGAGATTTCCTTTGATGATTTGAAGGAAGATGATAGCAAAATGTCCTCCACAACTCCACATCATGAAAATGAGCATCGCGATGCATTATTAGATGTTTGGAGTGAAGACACTTTACCCCATAAGGGTGAAACACATCACGAAATTTTCAAAGGGGAAGAAGAACTGCCGAGGAGTGCTTTTGACGACACAGAAATTGCCCGTCTCTTCCCCAATACGTAATCACCAGAGTGAGGAGTGCTTAGGCGCGAGTTTAATCGGCAAAACATCTTTACTCCTCACGAAATCTTTTAAAACCTGCCTGTATACGAGTGAGCAAGCGGTAGTTAGTCGTTAATGGTTAGTCTCTAGTAGTCATAAAAAAACTACAAAATTAAGGGACTTGCTTCTTGTACGGGCGGGTTTTGTAAGATGTTGTATTCGCTCTCGTGCGATGTTGTTTCCATTAAACCCGCTCCTACTTACTCACTCCTAACTTTAAATCAAGGGGAGAAAATACCAAAATGACTGTTGCTCAACCAGACGCTTTAACTTTTGAGTGTGAAACCGGAAATTACCACACCTTTTGCCCAATTAGTTGTGTGGCATGGCTGTATCAAAAAATTGAAGATAGCTTTTTTTTGGTCATTGGCACAAAGACTTGCGGTTATTTCCTGCAAAATGCCTTGGGTGTGATGATTTTTGCTGAACCTCGTTATGCAATGGCAGAGCTGGAAGAAGGAGATATTTCCGCACAATTAAATGATTATGAAGAGTTAAAGCGGTTGTGTTTACAGATTAAGCGTGATCGCAATCCTAGTGTAATTGTGTGGATTGGCACCTGCACCACCGAAATCATTAAAATGGATTTGGAAGGCTTAGCACCAAAGCTAGAATCTGAAATCGGTATTCCGATTGTTGTTGCTCGTGCCAATGGTTTAGACTATGCTTTCACTCAAGGAGAAGACACTGTATTAGCTGCAATGGCTTTACGTTGTCCCGAGAAGGCTCCTGAAATTGAAAAAGAAGAGCGCAGTGGTATTCAAAAGCTGCTCAACTTTGGGAAGAAGAATGAAGTTGTTGTCAAAGAAGAATCCGAGTACGTCGCTCATCCACCACTGATATTATTTGGTTCTCTGCCAGATCCGGTTGTCACTCAGTTAACACTGGAACTGAAAAAGCAAGGTATTAAAGTTTCTGGTTGGCTACCTGCAAAACGCTTTACAGAACTCCCCAGCATTGAAGAAGGGTATTATGTTGCTGGTGTCAACCCCTTTCTTAGCCGCACTGCAACGACTTTGATGCGTCGTCGTAAGTGTAAACTTATTGGCGCACCCTTCCCCATCGGGCCGGATGGTACCCGCGCTTGGATTGAAAAAATCTGCTCGGTATTTAATATTACCCCGAAAGGCTTAGATGAGCGGGAAGCTCAAATTTGGGAAAGCTTGGAAGACTACGTAAAACTGATTCGTGGTAAGTCCGTGTTCTTTATGGGCGATAACTTGCTAGAAGTTTCCCTAGCACGTTTTCTCGTGCGCTGTGGCATGAGTGTGAACGAAATCGGTATCCCCTACATGGATAAGCGTTACCAAGCGGCTGAACTGGCTTTTCTAGAGAGTACTTGTAAGGAAATGGGCGTATCCATCCCTAAAATTGTGGAGAAGCCAGATAACTACAACCAAATCCAGCGGATTTACGATATGAAGCCCGATCTGGTGATTACTGGTATGGCTCATGCTAATCCTCTAGAAGCACGCGGTATTAATACCAAGTGGTCTGTAGAGTTTACCTTCGCACAAATTCACGGCTTTACCAACGCACGCGACATTCTCGAATTAGTGACTCGTCCACTACGTCGGAATAACAACCTCAAAGATTTGGGTTGGGATAAGTTGGTTAGGGAAGAAGCTAAGATTTAGCATTTCTTTGTTGTGATGGGCGATCCGTTGCGATCGCCTTTGCATCTAAACAGTAGGTAATTTCCAAGAACGTCCTTGACAGTGAACTTCATCCGCAATAATGTGAATACCTGCACTCTGTCTCATTAACACCATAGCTTCTTCGCGCTCTTCATCAGTCATGTAGTCATCTCCTTTACGTCCACTGGGGCAACGTTTCGGATCTCCTCCTGCACCCAAATACCTCTGCTTAGCTAGATTTATTAGCTCTTGCAGTCTAGCTTCTTGTTTTTTTTGTATTTCAGTTAATTCTCTCATAAATCTGATATCCAGTCAGAAGGAACAATTTCTCCATTCGGCAAGATGTAGGCAACTGGTAAAACAGGACTTGGAGTTTGAATGCGCCAATATCCTGTTTCTTCATCATAAAGTCTCCACTCAAGCAGTTCCAATGTTTCTAGAGCATTAATAATCAGATATTGTGCTTCTGTCGGTTCCACAAGTTTTTAGTTTAGATTTTCGCTCTAGCTATTTTAGGGGTTGGGGCATTAAATCGTCTTTTTTTTACGAACTGCTCAGGATTTGCTTATTATCACTGCTGACCACTTAGTTGCTGAATTTGCTGAGCGATCGCTTCTTCCATCATACGAATATTGCCTGCTACAGGTTTACCATCTTCAGTAAACATGGATGGGTATATAGTCGCTTCTGAATCGGGAGTACGGCGACTAAACAAGACTTCTAGCGCCTCCACATCGTCTCGATGTTCAAGTACATAGACTCTCAATTCTTTTGTAGACATTTCTGCAAAATTATGTTTCATTATGTAAATCTCCAAAGCTCTGAAAGTCTTTCTTTCTTTTATTCTCTAGCTCAATTCGCTGCTTAATAGCTGCCTCCGCTATGCGGATATTTTCTTCTATTGGCATACCGTCTTCAGTAGCCATTGGTCCGTACCATGTAGCTTCTGAGTCCGGAGTGCGACGACTGTACAGAACGCGCAAAGGCTCAACATCATCCCGATGTGAAAGTGCATAAGCTATTAGTTCTTTATTAGTCATTTTTTCATAATTCGGTTGCATTTAAAAACCTCCAAAGTCCATTAGGGGGTACGAGAATTTGAAGTTCTTCACCTGCGAAAATAAACACAACTCCAGTTTTGTCGTCAAAACGGAATAACTCTACGTTCCGATAAGTACTGGACAACATTTGACAAACTCGTACGCAGGCTATAGCTTGTTCGGCTGTTGGGTAAATATTCTTTTACTCAATTGTGACATAAACACTATAGAGTGCTTTATAGCGGATTTCAGCTGAGTAGAGCCTCTGGACTGTTCGCCCCGCCCTTACAATATGGTGTACTTCATCCAAACGAAATCCGCTATAAGTTTGTCTTGAGCGAGTAGAAAAGTGTCCCAACCAACTCAAATCTCAGAAAATTTCATAAATATATAGGTTTTATATATAGGTTTTAGCACTGTTGATGGTTTATATTACCGAGGGAGTGGCGAAAAAAGTTATGATGTACCAATACAGGAGGATGCGCTACATAACAGAGTCCTGATAGAAAAACCCTCTTGTACCATGAATGACTGGTGTTGCCGTCAGATGTGGGTAGAGCGAAGTCGGAGGAGTGATCGCGCTCCTCATTTACGTTTGTTATTTTTACTAAATCGCCAACGTTTAAGCTTAAACTGGAAACTTCACCTCCAGCAATACATCTAGCCTTAAAGTAAGCAATTATGTCTAAGGTTCTTGTCTCTGATCCAATTGACCAAGTTGGGATTGATATCCTCTCCCAAGTTGCCGCAGTTGATGTTAAAACTAATTTAAAACCAGCAGAACTGGTGGAAATCATTGGTGATTATGACGCACTCATGATTCGTTCCGGCACCCGCGTTACCCAAGAAATTATTGAAGCTGCTACCAAGTTAAAAATTATTGGTCGTGCTGGTGTGGGTGTCGATAATGTGGATGTTCCTGCTGCCACACGAAAGGGGATTGTAGTCGTCAACTCTCCCGAAGGAAACACCATTGCCGCTGCAGAACATGCACTTGCCATGATGTTGGCTTTGTCTCGCCACATTCCAGATGCCAACGCTTCAGTTAAACGCGGTGAATGGGATCGCAAAACTTTTGTCGGTACAGAGGTTTACAAAAAAACTCTGGGGATTGTAGGTTTAGGAAAAATTGGCTCTCATGTTGCCAATGTTGCCAGAGCAATGGGAATGAAACTGCTGGCTTATGATCCTTTTATTTCCACAGAAAGGGCAGAACAGCTTGGCTGTCAGTTAGTAGAGATGGATTTGCTGATGCAGCAATCCGATTACATTACGCTCCACATACCCAAAACTCCAGAAACGACTCACCTCATCAATGCTCAAATGCTAGCAAAGATGAAGCCTACCACCCGTATTATCAACTGCGCTCGTGGTGGGATCGTTGACGAAGAAGCTTTGGCAGCAGCTCTCAAAGAGGGTAAAATCACTGGTGCCGCACTGGATGTTTACGAGTCAGAACCACTTGCAGATTCTCCCTTGAAGTCACTGGCAAAAGAAATTATCCTGACTCCCCATTTGGGAGCATCGACAGCCGAAGCTCAAGTCAATGTGGCGATTGATGTTGCTGAACAAATTCGAGATGTGCTATTGGGATTACCAGCACGTTCAGCAGTCAATATTCCCGGACTTAGTCCCGATGTTTTGGAAGAACTCAAACCGTATATGCAGCTTGCCGAAACCTTGGGTAACTTGGTGGGACAGTTAGCTGGCGGACGAGTGGAATTATTGAACGTTCGATTGCAAGGCGAATTAGCAACAAACAAGAGTCAGCCCTTGGTGGTAGCAGCTTTGAAAGGCTTGCTTTACCAAGCTCTGCGGGAACGAGTCAACTACGTAAATGCCAGTATAGAAGCAAAAGAGCGTGGTATTCGTGTAATTGAAACACGGGATGCTTCAATTCGAGACTACACAGGCTCGCTGCATTTGGAAGCGACGGGTACTTTAGGGACTCATTCTGTTATGGGTGCTTTGTTGGGTGACGGAGAAATTCACTTAACTAATATCGATGGTTTTCCAATTAACGTTCCTCCTAGCAAGCACATGCTGTTCACCCTGCAC
>JAQYWP010000447.1 GCA_029379285.1 Rhizonema sp. PD38 | reverse complement strand
GCATATAACATTGGATGCCACTCCATGGAACTTGAGAACCTATCCCAAGGCTGTAAGCGGGAATCGTATCCTTGACCGACTGTTTGATTGCCTTCAGGAAAAAACACCGTTCCTGCGGAAATACCTTGCTGTTGTGCTGGATAAGCAGTTAAGGAGACAAAATCCAGGATACCTTGCATTGCGTGAGCGACTGCAAGCTGCCACAACTCTAATTGCAACTGTGGTTGCCTTTCATTTGCTGTCATCAAAGACTTTTGCGCTACGGTTGGAGTGCGACCTTGCCATAACGGTTCTCCTTCTTGAGGATAAAGTTGATCGCTTTGAGCTACATCTCCTGCTGTGACGTAGCCTTTAGTTAAAAAATCTCGAATTAATGCCAATCCTTTATAATTCAGCGCCCGTTGAAATAAAGCTTGTTGAGTCGCTTGACTGTATAGCCATAAATCTGTCACTTTTGTGGCAATGGAATCAGTACCTGCTTGTCGCGGATAACGTACATAGTCAAATAAAATTCCATCAGGATGACGGCGCAACACCTCTAGTTCCATTTGGTAGTAGTCGCGTTTTGCTTGTAAGTTGTATGGGTCGATAAAGACTTGACTGCCGTCATCTACTACATATAAACTTGTTTGACCTTTGCCGTTACGAGCGATCACCGCTTCCCTGTCTGGTCTAGTTGCGTAGGTATAGCCAAAATTCGTCGTAAACATCCAAGCATAAACCTTCAAACCTCGTTCCCGCCCTTTTTGAATAGCGCTGGCCAGTAGATCAACATTTTCTGCTCCCGGCGTGCGAATCACAGAAGGCCAAACTGTAGGGTTACCTTTAGGTGGCAATAGTACCTGTCCATCGTAAAACGATTCTACATAAACTTGGTTGTAGCCTCGGTTAACAATCCGATCCATAATTTGATCGATTGTTCCTGGTTGAACATCACAAGGATATAAGCGCAACCAAATTGCTTGAACTTGTGGCCAATTGCGACTGCGGCATTCCTGCAAGGCTTGTGCCTGTTGTCCCACCAATTTCTGGTAGCTGGTTTGTGCTTCTAGATTACCTTTGAATGCTGACAAACGTAAGTTTTCTTTTTCTTGCGCCGCCGATGATGACAAATGGCAATAATCGTTAAGTTCTGCTACAGCTGGTTGACTCGTAAGAAAGGGAATAAGCAGACTACTGCTAAAAACGACAGCGATCGCGTGTCGCCAAAAGAACATTGGTTTTACAACATTCAAAAGACTTTTGGACATACTGATAAGTACAAACACAAGACAATCTTTTAACCCAACTTACCTAAACTTAAATATACGTATCCAATTACACACGTACATAATTAATTCTATGTCTAAATTTTACAGACTCTTAAACCCTCATTTCTGTTTCTGTTATTAACGAAATATCAATAAATTACTTATTACGCAAATAACGTCTTCGTTTATCTGTTCTATTTATTAAGTATAAATTTACGTAAACATTACTATACATTGCTATTAATAAATTACTTAGTCAGTTGTTTTCAGATAAATGAATCACACTGTTTGTCAGGACGAACAGCCGTGTCCTTATCAGTAGCAAAGACGCTACTTGTCACGCTTGCTTAGAGAGAAGGGGTACGGGAACGCCTTTACGACTATGGTCGAATTGCCTGAAAATTGCTGTAAATCGTATTCTTCTAATTGCCGCTTGTAAAAACCGCTCTGTCTCTCCCTACGGATTACGCTACGAGCATCGTTCGTGATCTGCGCTCTTCAATGCGTCTGCGATCGCTTATCGTCACGACTTGCGGAACTTAGGGAGAAACTTAACGCCCTGACGGGTTCGCGCCTTAGCTCTTCTCAGGCTAACCCACCTGTAGCGCAGGCTCCCCAAGTCTTATTGACAAAGTGGCTCAGCCCTAGGCACTGATTCACTAATACTCAAGCAGAAACGATATTAAGCCCCACGCTTTAGTGCTGCTTCTACCTGTAAAAATTCCTGCTGGAGGCGAGTCTTAAGCTTTTCCGGGACGGGACGATTTGGATAAGAACTGTAGTGTCCAGCTAGAGAGTTAAGAGCTGTGCGCATCGTTGTGAAGGAACCCAAACCAGAAACAGAGCTGTCGCGCTGGTAGCGAGCTGAAAAATTGTTAATTTGTTTACGCGCTTCTGCTTGAGCGGCAGCTTTATTTGGTGAGTCTTGTGGTAACTCAAGAGCATTTTTCAACGTTTCGATTACACTTAAAGAGTCTTGGCGATAATTCCCCGCTAAACCATCCGGACTACCGGAACAACCCACTAAGCCGATGACTAAAACTAGAATCAGGGGAAGTAGACGTGACCAATAACGCTTCATTTGAATTATAAGCATTATGTAAAAACAATTAGGTAAATCAAAATCCATCGTATCCTGTATTGGTATCATCGGGATCATTAAAAGAGGTTTGCTTGTCCTGCATTCAGCTATCAGTATCTCTGGAGCAGCGATGAATAAAGACCCTAGGATATTATTTAACCAGTTCTTAATGACAGCTGTTTTTACACAAAATTTTGTAACGGCTAACAGCCGTACCCTTCTCAGTGGCGGAGATGCTATTTGTCACGCTTGCTTAGAGAGAAGGGGTACAGGAACGCCCCTACGACTGTAGTCGAATTATCTGAAAATTGCTGTAGTGATATGATGTCGGTTAAATCACTATGCGGAAAAGAACCCCACCACGCTCCTCGCCTGGGTGTGGGAAAATGCCTCTAGCGCTCTGGCTCTCAAACCCCTCTAAAGTAAGCGTGGAGAGTTCAAATATAACGATAAAGAGTATCTCTAAGTTGCTGGGGTCGTTTGATGGAAGCGATCGCTGAAAGCAAAGTTTCCTCTTCCATGCAAGTACCACCGATCGCACCTGCCATTGTGGTAATACGCTCTTCCATTAATGTGCCACCGATATCGTTGCAACCCCACTTTAAGGCTTCCGTCGCACCCTCTAAACCCAGTTTCACCCAACTTGGCTGGTGATTAGGAATTAAATTTCCTAAGAAAATCCGTGCTACAGCAGTCAGAAGCAATGCATCTGCTAATATTGGTTGATCTCTTCCTACACGACGGCGTAAAGATTTAGGTGCTTCTTTGCCTACGAAAGGTAATAAAATAAACTCAGTAATCTTAGCTGGGTATTTTGAGTTAATGGCAGTTTGTTGCAGCGATCGCAATTTTTCCAAATGCCCAATCTGTTGTTCTGCCGTCTCGATATGTCCCGACAACATTGTGCTGGTAGTATGTACACCTAATTTATGGGCTGTACTGACAATTTCTAGCCAAGTTTCTGTATCAATTTTTTCCGGGCAAAGAATCCGCCTGACTTCGTTGTCTAATACCTCAGCAGCAGTTCCTGGCATTGAGTCAACACCAGTGTCCCGTAAGGCAGTAATGACATGAGAATACTCCAGCCCGTCAACTCTGGCAATAAATTGTACTTCTTGGGGGGAAAAAGCATGTAAGTGCAGTTTCGGAAATTTTTGCTTGACAGTTTCTACCAGCTTGAGGTAATAGTTCAAAGATTTCCCGTTGACTTTTGCTTGTGGGTGCAATCCCCCTTGCATACAGATTTCCGTCGCATTCCTTTGCACGGCATCTGTCACTTTTTCTAAAATTTGTGCCTCTTCTAACCAGTAAGCACCTGTCTCACCTTCATCTCGCCGAAAAGCACAGAAACTACAGTGTTGCTCGCAAACGTTGGTAAAGTTGATGTTGCGGTTAATGATGTAGGTAACAGTATCGCCCACTTGCTGTTGGCGGAGTTTGTCTGCTGTAGTACGAATAGCGGCGATCGCACCTGGATCTGTTTGTTTTAACAATATCACTCCGTCTACAGGAGATAAATTATCGCCTCTTAAGACGCTGTCAAGAATAATATCAACAATTGTCGTAACCACGGTATATTAATCAACTAGATTTATTTTGTCAATTATTTGTAGTCAGCATTAAGCCATCAGCTATGCTCATGAATTTTTTAGAGAAAGGTAACATAACATGAGTTCCTATAATTCACACAAGCTGATAGCTAACAATTTTGGCTCATGGAGGTAGAATTTTTTTTTAACTGTTCTCTAAAAATATACATATTTAATTCTATCATTAACATATTTTTTAATTTCATCTCTATTTTTTTACATCATCAAGAAGGAAGAAAATCACATTCTTACATGTGAAATATAGGTGTATTTTCTGTAGTGAATCTTTAATGATTAATTCTCAGTAATCTCCCGTATTCGTAAAGAGTCTCTAGTTGGAAAACTTTTTCTACTTGAGATTTAAATTTCTTGGATGGATTGTATAGAAATACATCACTGAAGTCCTCAGGAATTTGAGGGAGACTTCGCTCACCTCCCAACAACATTTTTACTTTGTCATCAAGTAAATGACTCAGAGACATTAAATCGCCAATATTTAAGGAATAAGTGCTACTGATCAATAGTGGTTTTACCGAATTATTAATTATCCGTGCGATTTGAGGATTGGCATGACTCCCTTTATTCCACCATGTCTCTGCTTGAGAACTGATTGCACAAGAGACAACTCCACAGATAATGATGACTACCACGACTAATTGCCAAAATTTACGTCGCAGCAACTTGTTAGAGATGATTTGAGTCGTCAGCAGATAAGTAACGGCAAGCTGAATACCTATATAACAGGGAAAAACATATCGAGCCCGCACGCTCAACTCACCCCCGATAATTATATCTGGTAATATTAGAGCTAAAGCAGGTACTCCACTCAAGGTAAAAACAAATAACCAGACTGGTTTTGTCGTGTAACGAGAAACAAAGAAGAATGAATATCCTACCAGGAGAAGTATTAGGGGAATTAAATATCGCCCCCAGTGTAAGCCGGGAATTTGCAAAGAAGGGAAAAAGGGCTCGTACCGCCAAAAATCACCGAATGTCGAGCTAATATTACTAATCCAATTTGTTAATAAAGCTGAGAATGATTGTTTTTGTTGAGCGCTGGCTGTTGTAGATTCAACTTGAGTAAGATTAATGATCATAATGAAAATCCAAGGGATGAAAGCTATAAAACCAGCGCTTGTAGCCACTAGATACGATTTAGCAGTTTTGGTAAATCGACGTTTAATGGCAAATACGTAAACACCGTGAGCGATCGCCACAAAAAAGGAAAACAAAAATGTATAAAGTCCTAGTGCCACTGTCACGGCATAAATATTCCAAAGCTGTTTGCTACCGAGCCGCATTGCGCGCAACAGCGTAGCACTACTGAGTAAGATAGTTACCGTCCACAAACTGTACTCTCGTGCTTCTTGAGCGTAGAGAACATGGATTGGAGAGACGCTTAACAGTGCTACTGCTATCCATCCCGGTAACTGTGAGTCAAACAATTCCCAGCACAACCAAAAAGTACAAGGAAACGCCAGCAAGCTAATAATTGCTGATAAACTTCTCGTAACTGCCACTGAATTACCAAAAAGTTGTACCCACCATCTCTCCATCACATAATAAAGTGGAGAATGCTGAGGCTCTTCTCTCGCCAAAGAGTTAATGGTATCAATAGTACCTTTTTCTAAATTAGGATACTGATACTTTTTGAAAGATTCCACACCAATCACACGTCCATTAAAAACTTGGTGAACAAATTCTTTCTTGGTATAACCAGAAATACGTAATCCGGTGTATGCCTCATCGTGCCAGTAGACTTTTTGCTCCAGATTGACAAAACGAAAAAATACCCCTAGTAGCAATAAAACAACAATGAAAAGCCGCAACCCTTTTGGGAAAAGCCGCTTTGAAAAAATCTGATGTGTATTTGTTGTCACTTCCATTTTTGTTTCAACTCAGACTTCAACTTAAGTCTTTTTTAGGTATTTGTCGCTAGTATTTGAAAATTCATTTGTTTTTGTCGGTTAGTTTTTCTTGACAAATTAAGAGTGAAAGTTCCTGGTTATGGCATGTGAGAACCATCATTCGCATTGGCTCCCGAGGACGAGTCTCATAATTAAGCAAAGCAAGTCTATGAAGTATTGCTTACGACTTAAGACATAATACTTAATAATGTAAAATATCATCAACTTACAAATTCTAAGCAAACTATACAAATCTCTCTTTGAGGATAATGATGCTAATGCACGAATGCTATTGCACTTTTTTTCGTTAAAATCGTCATCTATTGCATGTCTTTAGTAATTTGGTAAACAATTGTTACAAGTAAGTCTGTGATTTATCTTTGGTGACGTTTTTCAGCTATTCAGCTATGCTGTTACGAGCCCACGCGCTTTTAGGAGTGGGATTGAAACATTGACGCGCTTTTTATGCCCATGCGCGTCTCGAAATACATCTTTATTGCAAAGCTCGCCGGACAGAATCCTCTGTCCGGCAGACTTTGCCTTTTAGTGGGCATTACTCACCTGAAGCTCTGGGTAAGGAAGCTTCCGCCCCCAAGACTTCACACGAATGTCAGATTTTTAGGAAATTTGCCTTCAGCGGGATCCCCGTGACTCATCGCTGCTTTTCTTTGTCAGAGTAGATCAGTATAAGCTATTTTTAGCTGACTACTGACCCCGACTTATGTATTAAATGCTTAACATCTGTGCCACTTCTTTCAATGAGTATCATCGAACCTAATTCACTTTTGTCCGTACCAACTGGTTTATTGCGAGTTTCTCAATCGCTCGGTAGTCGAACCATAATGTTTTCTTTAGTAATTCCGACTTACAAAGAGCGTGACAATATTGAGAAAGTTGTCAAAACATTGAGCAATTTGCTAGATGAGTCTATTCCAGGAGACTATGAACTGATTGTAGTAGACGATGATAGTCCTGATGGCACTTGGGAAGTTGCACAATCCTTAATGCCAGAATACCCTCAGTTGCGGGTTATGCGACGTCAAGATGAACGGGGACTTTCCTCAGCAGTGATTCGCGGTTGGCAGGTAGCGTCAGGACGTATTTTAGGAGTGATTGATGGGGATTTGCAGCATCCACCACATGTCCTGTTACAAATGTTAGA
>JAQYWP010000446.1 GCA_029379285.1 Rhizonema sp. PD38 | reverse complement strand
CCCTTGCAATATCGTTGTCTATGATGCTCAAAAAGGGCTTAACCGAGCAGTATTGAAAGGAAACTTAAGCAATCTTATTGACTAAAGGAAACGTTGAAGCAACAAAACCTCAGTTTACGCTGGGGTTTTTCTCATTTAAGAAAGATAATCTGGTTTTTACGGTTGAACGTTTCAAGTTTAATCGTCTTAATTTTTTAATAAAAATAATATATACAATATTTAATTAATATTGTATATATTATTTTGGTTCTAGTTATATTGTTTTTCAAAATTTAATTTATGCTGCTTTCTGCTAAAACTAATGCTCCGAGAAATTCCTCAACTGAAAACTTGATCGCAGTCTGTACATCAGCTATGAACTTCTCGATGTGTTCGTTTACAGGAGAGTTTTTGGCGTCTTGGCAATTCGTTCAACAAATAACTTTTACGATTCATCTATGCTCAATGATATCATAATTTATCTAGTCTTACTATATATATTTTTTTTTGATAGATTTGAGTTATTTTTTGGTATTTTCTTGCTCATTTAGCCATTATTCATTACCAAACAGTAGGCATAAGTTCTCAAAACAGGGCTTTACGTGCAATGAAGATTTACGTAATTCTCTCTAGGTGCCAAATGCTTACTATTCTTTAACTGTTGTTTAACTGTTTTTTTACCTAAAGCCTCGTTGGCTCTAACGAGAGTGCTAAGGTGTAGTGAAGCTTGTATCATAAAAGTGTAACTCTTATAAATCTCAGTAAGTCTCCAACCATCATTTATGACATATAAAGGTTAAACTAAACTCTGTTGAATGTTTACACAACTTACTTTATAGTTGACGGCACTAGGTGCTGATGGCTAAATGTTTACATGCTTATGCACTTACCCCTGACTTTAGTCATGTTATATTAGCTTAAATTATGAGTTACTGATTTTACTTCAAATTTCGATCTATATTTACAAGTAGTGTAAAAATGTGAGGTTGTAGTTTCACAATTACTGTAGTCAACCATAGGGAAATGAGCAAATGTTAGGGCAAAATTCTCCGTTTGAGCAAAGTTCTCCTCAGGGATCCTTTTTCAAAGCCTTAGTTTTGAGGACAAGGCGAACATCTAATAAACTTAGATTAACATTGCAATACTGGGGTAAAATGCTACTTGATTCTATCCCCTTTTTAATTGCTTGCACGGTGTTTTTGAGTGTGATCAGCTTAAAAAGCCCTATGCTACTATTTTGTCTGCTGACAGGCAGTTTAATTGCCGTTGTGGTGCAGCAAGTAAGCATACAAGTGAATTTACCTAAAAGAAAGCTAATTTTACTACAGATAGTTGCGGCGGTTGTCATGCTTAGTTTATTTTGGTTGGACTACTTTGCCGCTCCAGCCGAAGCACAGTTTTTCAAGAAAGCCGAAGATTTTTTTAAAACAGATTTAACCCGAGGGACATCAACAGGCGAAGGCACTCAGACAGCCGTGAGTCTCATCTTCAACGTTTTGCGAGCGATCTACTTACTTTATATTGCTGTTTCGCTGATTGGTGTGATCAATGCAGTCCGCAAAGACGAGGATTGGCAAAGTATTGCTAGGACTCCGTTATTGGTTGTTATAGCCGTCACCGTTGCTGATGTGCTAACAGGCTTTATTATTGGCAACGGTAATAAAAGCTAAACAATTAACTAAGAATTTATTTAGACTAAAATGAGGAGTAACTGAGTCATGAACTATGTCCAAAGAGAGAGAGCAAGAATTTCGACCTGTTAATCAAATCCTGGGAGCGCAACCTTCCCTAGGACCCATTCCTGCTGACCAAATCTTTCCTTGGACAATCATTGCATTAACTTCCTATTTTATCGTCAACGGTATTTTTGGTGGTTTTTTCAGTGATGATTTCCAAAAATGGTTGTGGACCATACTCATTACTGGGTGGGGAATGGCAACTTGGTGGATATTAACTGGTGGTAGGAGTTGGCGCTTTTTAAGCAAATTTGTTGCTGTCCCCACTTGGACACGAGGTACGGCTCGTTATCTAAGCCTTCTACATGTGAACCATGAAGCAAAAAATCGGAAAACAAAGCGTCGGAACCGGAAGCGGGGAAAACGCCAGATTAACACCATTTGAAGATGCTTTAAATCTGGCATCTATGCTCAGTATATCTCTGGATGGGAGGAGTATTGGCGCTTATATTTTGACAAAAGGCAGCCAAAAAGACAGGTTTTGTTTTGTTTTTGGCTTTGAGTGCCGAGGCATTCACACGACTCTAACAGAAGATCAAATTGATACAGTTTGTAACAATATTGAAGTTGGGTTAAAAGATATACCTACTGGAGAAAAAATTACATTCCATATGGGGTCGTTTAGTTCGGATACTAAACGACAAGGAGAACTTGTGGCTCTTGGTAAACGGGCACCATCACCAGATATACAATATTTGCTGATGTCGGAACGGGCAAGAATTAAAGAACTCACTCGTGCTGGTATCCGCAAACCGAAGTTTCTCCGGGCGTATGTAACGTACACCATTGAACCAAATTCTACAGATACTACCGATTGGATAGAGAGACTGTTGGCAAGAGGTGAATTATGGTGGCTGAAATTCAAAGGTGATTTTGCCGATGTGAAAAACGAGCGCATCGAAACTGTTGTGAACAACGCTTATAAAGAAGGTTTTCGCCGTTGGGAACAGCTTTTATCCAACCAAATGGGATTGAATATCAAGCCTTTGACTGCGGTGGATCTCTGGCAGGATCTCTGGCGGCGTTTTAATGACACGCAGCCGATAGACATTCCCCAATTAATTATTCTTGATGAAAATGGACTGCACGAAAAAGTCTATTCAGAATTAGCAAGTACTAAATTACTTATTGACAATCTCCACAGCACAACATTTCTGATGGATTCAGGTGTTCCATGCGCTGATCGCCGTTGGATTCATGTGAACAATCGCTATGCTGGCGTGATGACATTTTTAGAAAAGCCAGGGGGGTGGGTGAGTAAATCCGCTCAACTGCGCTATTTATGGGAATTATTGGGGAGAGAAGTTGTTGTTGATACAGAGATTTTTTGCGAGTTGACAGCGGCTAATCCCGCTATGGTGAAAACGACTTTGCAACGAGTGCTGAAACAGTCAAATTTGACAGCAACGTTGGCTCAAGAAAAAAGTAAAACTATCGATGTCAGCGCTCAAATAAAGCTGAAAAAATCGGTGGCGGCGCAAGAACAATTGTATGAGGGTGCAATACCGATTTATACATCAGTCGCCATAGTCGTGCATCGCTCGACTCTTGAGAAGTTAGATGAGGCAACAAAGTATATTGAAAGCTGTTTTCAACGTCCGGCACAAGTCGTGAGGGAAACAGAGTATACTTGGAAAATTTGGCTGCAAACACTACCGATAGTTTGGGAGGGATTGTTAGTCAAACCTTTTAACCGTCGCCAGCTTTACTTAACCAATGAAGTTCCAGGATTAATACCTTTAACAATTACCAGGGCTGGTGATAGCCAAGGCTTTGAGTTAATCGCTGAAGAAGGGGGAACACCCATTCATCTAGATTTGTTTAACCAGCACAAAAATTTAGCGCTGTTTGCGACAACTCGTGCGGGTAAATCCGTGTTGGTGTCGGGGATATTAACTCAGGCTTTGGCATATGGCATTCCAGTGGTAGCGTTGGATTACCCCAAACCGGATGGGACATCTACCTTCACTGACTATACAGAATTCATGGGCAGGAATGGGGCATATTTCGATATCTCCAAACAAGCGAATAACTTGTTTGAACAGCCAGACTTGCGATCGCTGAGTGTAGATGAACAACGCGATCGGATGCTGGATTATGTTTCCTTCCTGGAATCTGCGTTAATGACAATGATTTTGGGATCGTCAGGTGAAAGTCAGTTGCTGACACAAACGGTACGTTCGATCATCAACTTGGCTTTAGGAGCCTTTTTTACTGATGATGGAATCAAAGAACGATATCGTCAGGCGATTGAAGGGGGATTTGGAACTGAGGCTTGGCAGAAAACACCTACCTTAAATGATTTTCTCTTATTCTGCTCTCCAGATCACTTACAACTAGATACTGTAGGTGGCAGAGTCGAGGATGCACTCAGTCAAATTCACCTGCGCTTGCGGTTTTGGCTTTCCAGTCGCGTTGGACAAGCTATTTCTGCACCATCCAGTTTCCCCACCGATGCTCCACTTTTGGTTTTTGCTCTGAGAAACTTATCTGATAGTGAAGATGCTGCCATCCTATCTTTAAGTGCTTATTCAGCCGCTTTGCGACGCGCCTTAAGCAGTCCATCTTCCATATTCTTTATCGATGAGGCACCAATTCTATTTGAATTCGAGCAAATTGCTAGTTTGGTTGGCAGAATCTGTGCTAACGGTGCTAAGGCTGGGATCAGAGTTATTCTATCAGCACAAGACCCGGACACCATTGCCAAGTCTAAAGCTGCATCTAAAGTTTTGCAAAACCTGTCAACGCGATTGATTGGTCGTATTCAGCCTGTGGCCGTGGATAGTTTCGAGAACATCTTAAAATATCCTCGGGAAATTATTGCTCGTAATGCATCAGAAAGCTTTTTCCCCCGCAAAGAAGGCGTTTATAGCCAATGGCTGCTAGATGACAATGGTGTTTACACTTTCTGTCGCTATTATCCTGGCTATGAACAACTGGCAGTCGTTGCTAACAACCCGAACGAACAAGCGGCACGGACACAAACTATGCAGGAATACAACGATAAGTATGAGGCTATTTCTGTTTTTGCACGCCGATTAGTCGCGACAATACGGGGAACTTGAATAGGGAGAGAAAGAATTAAGAATTAATCATTAAAAATGCCAAATGTCTAATTTTTAATTCAATTTCCTACTCCCTGCCTTGACGATTGTTTACGGATTTGAAAATAGCTTAATGTATGCGAAAAACAACTATTTTGACTATTTTTCTCGTATTCCTGGGAATATTACCAGCTATGGCAATAGGAGAAGTTTGGACAGATTTTCAATCTTACGCACAAGATTTAAAAGACTATCTAAGTAGCAGTGTTCCCAACACCTTAACGCCTCTAGACTACGAGTCTGTGGCTGAACTCGATAGTTCTTTAGGCGATCTCAGTATACCAGATCCAGTCGTTGCCGGAAAAAATGTGAGTGAAGATGCGATCGCCAAATCTATCTCAAGTACTTTTGAGAATAATCCGGCGATCCAAGGAACAATATCCAGAAATGAAATTGATCGCCAAGTTACCCGTGGTGCTGCAGAAGGTGTTCTGGGAGCAAATGGACAACTTCGGGGAAGATTAAAGTTACAAGATGCTCAAGACGGGCTGGATCATATTAAGAAATTCGAGCAATCTGCAAATGATGCCGAAGCAAATTGCGAGGATATTTTAACACAATTAGTGACAAATATCGAGAATACTGTAGCTGCAGCATCAACATATGGGGTCAGTTCGCAAGGTTCATCAACACCAACTATCGGCACAGGTCAATCTCCACAATGTTTGCAGTTTCGCAGCATCATCATTCAGAGCGAACAAGCAAGGATGATAGCCGAAACCCTTGCTAGTACAGAGCATATCAACCAATCGCTGCAATATTCTAACTTGAATTTAGCAAATATTTCCCAGCAGATAGAAGAGGAAAATCGTGCTAGAAGAGTTGATGCATCTACAGAAGCTGCGCGACTTTTGAGAACTGCTTCTCAAGCAGATCTGCTAGTCGGGAAAAATCAAGACACAGCAGTTGGAAATCAGCAGTGAGGAGGGAGGAGACAAAAGTAAAGATGTGGCTTGATAACTTGCATTTTGCACAAATTGGTGTTAATGACATTTTCAATGATGGGGCAATAACGTCAAAAAGTATTGCCGATGGATGGAATAATCAATGGGTTGATTTATTACAAAAAAATACTAACAATAATTTGTATGGCGCACTGACAAATTTGGGTGTCTTTTTTGCCGTTGGTACCCTATTATTTTTTATGGTTCAATGGCTTAGAGATGTTTTAGACAGTGAATATTCACGTCCTATCTCAGGGTTAATTTGGCCATTTATTGTTGTGCTTCTGTTAGCGAATCCTGGAAATGGAACTGTACTGTCTAACCTAACTCTGGGAGTGCGGAATGTTCTTAATAACGCGAACCAACAAGTAGTGCAAGCAGGTGATCTCAATCAAACATATCAGCAAGCTCTCAATCTTAGCATTGCAGAAGAAGTTGCTGGTTCTTTCTTGCGTCCTTGTCAAGCCCTGACTGGCGGCCTACAAACTCAGTGCTTTATTCAAGCTCAGCAAAAAATTAGCGATCTTTGGCAGCAATACAGAACTTTGTATGGTAATCAAATTTGGATCACTCGATTAGAAAATAAGGTAAATTTAATTGCAGATAATAGAGGGAACTTGTCGGAAATTGCTTTTAACTCTTTTATTGGTTCGACAGTACAGACAAGTATTAAAACCTTTTTAATTTCCTTACAGTTTGCTTTCCAGAATTTACTCGAATCTACTATGCTACTGATAGCAACTTTAGGACCTCTAGCTGTAGGTGGTTCTTTGCTGCCTGTAGCTGGTAAACCAATTTTTGCATGGCTTACGGGTTTTGTATCGCTGGGAATTGCCAAAATTTCTTTCAACATTATTGCCATACTAACGGCAGGAGTGATTATAAATGGACCAGCACAAGAAGCCAATGCCGATCCTGACTTGATGTGGTTCATTATTTTTCTGGGAGTTCTTGCACCAATTTTATCCCTGGCTTTAGCTGCTGGGGGAGGATTTGCAGTCTTCAATTCTATTAGTAACACTGCTTCTTGGGTCAGGGAGAGGGTGTAAAAGAGGAGGCAGTGGGGAGTGATGCGCTCCTTGGGATCTACAGCATAATCACCCTGTGCTTCCAACAATACAGTCAAGACACAACATGTTACATATCAACCTCTGCCTTGCCTCTTCTCTCCCTACATGCAGATGATGTACAAGACAGTGTAGTATAATATCGTGCCCTGTTAAATAC
>JAQYWP010000445.1 GCA_029379285.1 Rhizonema sp. PD38 | reverse complement strand
CCACAATTAGTGCTGTTACTTCTTTTACAACACATTGAACGCCTGAGAGACTTGGCACTTAGTCAAGGAATTGACATCCAAATTTCCAGGTGCAAGATATGAGTCATGCGCGCTGGTTCACCAAGACAAGGGCAGCGCTGTGCGGGAGTTCCCCCCGTTGAGACGACTGCCCGTGCCAAGGAAGCCAAGAAAGAAGATTAAGGAGATAGGTAATCTTACACTCGTGTTGGGAGTAGTTCTTTTGAATTAAACACACTCAAGCAACTTATAGAATAGCCCTCTCCCTCAACAAGAAGGCTTACTCCGGCGGCGAGGGCTGCAATCCCGAATCCTTTTGCTTAGGCTTAATCCAAGACTTTTTCTTAATAGAACCTTTGTTTGCAAGCGCCAACTTAGTTTTCAGTGCTTCCGCTTTATCTTTCTTCCCAGCCTTCAAAAACTTGGGAGCTTTTCCTGGCTCTTTGATGATGCGGATAAATCCAAAAACATCGCTTTGAGGAAGAAATCTAGCTAACACCTCTACAAATAATGAATGACCTTGTTGCTCTTTGTCTAGTTTGGGGTTAAATCTGAAAGGACGTACAGGCGCATCTCTCCAGATTATGGGAATGTGAGAAGCTTTCATGAACCGCACTTTCTTGTCTGGCTCTGCCTGCTTGATGTATTCCAAGCGTTCGCCAGTAAAATTTTTAAACACTGATATACACGGAGTTTGACAGACAGGTATGAATTGCCACAAACCACAAAGTCTAAATTCAAAATCCCCAAGCTCCTTACTAATACCCTCTGTAGTGTGTGGACTCTCGAATCCGAGCAACTGGAAACTCATTTGATAGTGCTGATCTCGTTTGGGGAAGTGCATGACTCTGGGATACACAATCAATCGTTCTACCTTATCTGGATTCTTCTTTGCTTGCAGCCTGAGTGCATCGAAAGCCTTTCGATGATTTGGGGAATAGTACAGTGGGTAATCTTTGCCCTGGATCGCTACTGTTGCTTTACCTTCCGGATTGAATTTCACTATTCCAGTAATAATGCCCACTGCTTGAAAGATTGCATTATGAGTTTGTGCTGAGGGATCTACCTCAGTATCGGACTTGTTCTGATCCGATGGCTGTAAATCAGCCTCCGTAGGTGAGGATGGCTGTAAATCAGCCTCCGTAGGTGAGGGTGGTTGTAAATCAGCTTTAGTAGGTATAGGTGGTGTTACTAGCCGCTTAATGGGCTTAGGCTTAACCGTGATTGGTTTTTCTTTGACTTCCTCAGGAGGTAAAACTTTTACATCTGCTAAAACTTGCACCTCTTGTACTGGTGGTTCAGCTGGTGGTTCAGCTGATGGTTCAGCTGGTGGTTCAGCTATTGGCTCCTCCACCCTTTTCGGTTTAATGGCAAGCAGTGTTTGTTTTGGTTGTTCTGGTTGACTTGGCTGGGAAGGAAGTTGTTTGTTAGTTTTCTTTGATGCCATGAGGTAGTTTTTTTTCTTTATTGTGACCTCTATTTGAGATGTTTGTGGTAATATTGCACAACATAATTACAGATTTAGAATGACCGATACATGGCAAAGCTATCATGTAGTCGATCAAAATTTAACATTTACATATATACCCAAATGATACTCAACTATTTCGATTGAACGAGAGACTAGCTATGTTTCTATTTTAACTGCTTCACTCAAAAATGCTGTGCTACCACAATCAACGCAAAATTCTAGATGTTAAATTTCAAACTGAGCTACTGAATCGCCCGCTCAATAATGATATCACCAGTTCAAGTTTTGATGACTGGCACAAACTTGAACTGTCTAGTTTCTAAAGCAGATCTTGATTAATGAGTGTGCTCCTCTACCTCAAGCGTTTCTTTTGTCGATACTCCCCTTGTGAATCCTTACTAAAAAACTTTATAATATCTCATTTAAATTAATATTAGTTTTTCAGCTTAAAAAATCCTACTTTTCCTACTTTGTGTCTGTTCAAGCTTACTCACCCAACAGCATCCACTACATTTTTCACTCCTACTTAAATGCACAATCGTCTTCGCTTCGACGGTTATAACGATATGTAAACGTGCGATCACACAAGGGTGAACTGGTGAAAGCCCCAATAATAAGTTGTGCTTATTCACACTAATTTACTGATATTGCAAAATATTCTCAACTGGTTCTTTCTCTTTAATCCCATGCCAATTCAGGTAGGTGTTTTTGAAATGGCGGAAGATTTCTTGATTTATTTGGCTCCGCACGCGATCGCCCCGTTTCCCATCTTCCAGTTTGATCTCATCCACAAAAAATGTGATGTCCAATTCAATATAATAATCAGAGCCATCATGCTTCATTCCGTTCATCTTGATTTGTGGTTCTTGCCATTTCTTGCGTGGCGCTTTCAACTTCTCTTTCATCCACTTAATTAACTCTAAGACATCATCATCTAAACGAGTTTCGTCAGCTTGAGGATTGGATATTTTTTGAGACAAGCGTTGCGCTCTTCGCTTTAACAGATTAATTTTTCGTTCCCATTCGCCAGAAATGTATGATTCATCCTCATCCAGCAAATTAGGATCTTTAATCCAAATTCGATACCACTCCCTAATTAACTCAATCAACCCCTCTTGATTTGTTTCCTCAAAATTAATTATATAGTGGTTGTTCTTAGTATCCTCAAGCACTTCAAACCCTATGAGTTCTAAGACTCCTTGATATTCCTGTTGAACATTTTCTATTTCTTCTGACGACATTCCTCCTTTTTCTACAAACTGCATCGTCGCAACTAAAGCTTCAAGCCCTTGTTCAATTTCCTGTAATTTTAAATCGACTGCCTGTTCAGCCAGTAAGCGTGATTTGCCAACTTTTTGTTGTTTGATCATATCGCGATCACTGTCTTTAGAGATATAATATTCATCAATCACCTCCAATTTTATATCCATATCCCCTAGAGTATCAGGATGAGCTAACACAATTTCTTCTATCAAGTTCTTCGACTCATCTATCTGACAATCTGAAGGAATTTCTATGGAAATAAAGTGATGATATAGAGAAGTAGGACGACTCAGATTCGTAATTTTTTGACCTTGTAACACACTATTAGGAATGTAAACTTCACAATGAGTACTAAATATATATAGTTCAGTTACCCTAATACCGATTCTGCGTAACATTCCAATTGAACCATCTTCGAGGAGTAGTATGTCACCAAATCGAAAAGGAGTATCAATGAGTAAGACAATCCCACTGAAAAAATTAGCCAAAATATCTTGAAGTGCAAAACCTAGAACAAAAGTTGCACCGCCCAGTGTTACCCAAATTCCTGTTAAATCAACTCCAAAAGAACTGATAACAAGAACCCCACCAAGAGTGAATATCAACACAGGGACGACTGCTGAGAGGATGGGAAGCAGTACATCATCCCACATTGCTTCACTTTGTTGAGTGTACTCCTTTAGGTAGTAGATAAAAACTCGGGTAAATAATTGAACAGACCAATAACTAATGATAATGATTATAATCGCTGTAACAATATGTTCGATGACTGGAAAAATCTTAACGGCAGCCAAATTGTTAAGAGTGATTTTCAGGCTGAGGATAGCGAAGATAATGAGAGTAGGATAGGCAGAAACTTTTAAAGTAACGATGGCGATATCTCGTTCAAATTGCCTAAATATAGGGCGCAAGATGTAAAACAAGAATACATATAATAACCCTGTTCCTAAAATTGTAATTAGAAAACTGATTAGGATTAAGCCTCTTGTATTCATTGTATGAAATTGATGCAAGAGGTTTTCTAACATAGCATTTACTCCATTAAATCACGTGAAATTACATTCTTCACATTATTGCACTACCAGTTTTAAACCAGGAAGCAATCGCTCTAAATTTTTTAAGGATTTACTTTGCCAAGGCATTTTTTTTGAGCCTAAAACTACCATTTGAGTTTCTTTCTTCTTCCGCATTCCTAGAACAAATTTAGATAACATACTAATACCTGAACTGTTGAGAAATGCTAGTTCTTTCACATTTATTGTAATTGTTTTAGGTTGTAGCGCAGCCATTTCATTGAGCAAAGTAACAATAGGAGCATAATCTTTAGGTCCTCCCAAAGCAATTTGTCCTTGAAAAAAAACCGTTGCAGATGCTGGATCAGATTGAACCTGATAGCCATCGCCTTTAACTTCTTGATTAGACATAGCGTTGTTTGTACTTTTTTTATCCTGATGTATAAATAATGAGTGGTTAATAAATTATACAATAATTTGAGCCATAGTAGTAACAATAGTAATTTGTGTACTGGGTTCTGACTCAAATTTCCAGCCTAATTTTGCTGAATAATCATTAATCAAGCTCAGCAAACCTAAGCCAGACTCCCCACTATATTCGTCTGCGGTCGTTTTTTCAATCTGCTGAACATATAGCTCTTGAGAATCGTTACAAAGTAATTCTTGAATAAAAGCTTTAAATTTTTTTACTGTTGGAAAAGTAACACTGTTCTTAGTAAAAAACACTGCTGTGACTTGCTCGGTATCTTCAGGAAAACGTATACCAAACTGAACTTTACAGTGCTTGCTTTCTTTGTTAAATTTCATAGCATTTTCTAAAAGTTCGTTACCAACATAACTTACAGTGTTTTTTATCTCTGTCATGCGTTCCTTACTCAGTTCGTCAGGCATAAGAGTTAAAAAATAGTCAGCAACAAAGTCAGCAGATATACGGATGTTACTCCATTTTTGTTGAATTGACTGAGAAGAGGTAAAACTCAATTCTAAAGAATTATGTTCTCTGGGATACTCCTCGATAAATTCTCCGAAAATGTGACTCATCTTTGTTACTTACTCGCAATAAGGCTAGTTCATTCTTCCGTAATCGGTTTTGCTCAAAGCGTTCAGGGGATCGGGCAGAGCCAAAATGTCAGTAAATCATCTCCGGAAAAAACCCAATCTTTTCCTTTTCTTGAGCTTCGGTTCAACCTCCTCAAATAACTCTTCCTCTTCAAATGGTTCTTCTTCCTCTGCTAATTCTTTTTCAGATGATTCTTGGTGTTCAGAGATTTCCTGATGTTCAATTTCTTTTTGTTTAATAACAACTAAAGTAATGTCATCAAAAACCTTTTGTGTACCAATAAATTGTTTAACATCATGAATGATCGCACTCTTAATTTGTTCGGCTGAATCATGCCAGTTTTGACTAATAACTTCGCAGAATCGCTCAATTCCATACTGAGCTTTCTCAATATTGTAGGCTTCCGGAATTCCATCGGTATAAAGGACAACTCCATCCCCTGAATTTAATTGGATAATTGTATGGTTAATAAATTCACTAATTTCCTCCTCTAACCCAATAGGGAACCCTAGATCCATCGTGTTAACGCGCTCAATATCACCCCCATTACGCACTACAATTGTCTCCTCATGCTGGCCACTAATGCTGATTCTACCTTTTGAATAAGTAAGAATTACTAACGTTAAATTCTTCTCTGAATTCATTCGGCGAACATTTTTATAAATAGTGCGGTTAAGTGCATCTAAAAATTTAATTGGATCGAGTTCTCGAATTTCTTTAAGAGTACGGACTGCTGTTTGCGTCATCACCATCAAGATACCACTTTCCAACCCGTGTCCGGTGACATCACCGATCGCTATTGTAACGATGTCGTCTGTAGACAAAATATCGTAGTAGTCGCCACCTACTTCGTCTGCTGGTTCCATGTAGCCTGCAATTTCTAAACCTTCAATTGCTTCTAGTTCTTCCGCTGTTGGCAGAATCATCCGTTGCATTTGACGCAACATCTCCAATTCTTTACTCATGCGGAAGTTCTCCGCTTGGAGAATGGCTTCTGCTTCGTTTCGTTTAAGAAGGTTGGCGTATGCTTTAGAATGGTAGCGAATGCGGGCGATCAGTTCTGCTTTGTCTGGGAGTTTTACGACATAATCGTTCGCACCTAATGCAAAAGCTTTTGCTTTGATGAGTGGTTCTTCTTTACTAGATAGAACGATCAGGGGAACATCTTTTGTGGGTGCATTTTCGGCTCGCAAAAAGCGTACTAAGACAAGTCCCTCCATCTCTGGCATCACTAAGTCTTGTAAAATGATGGTTGGCTGACATGACTTAGCGACTTTGAGCGCTTGTGTGGGGTCACTACAGTAATGAAAGGTGATATCTTGTTCTGGAAGCAACATTCGCCGAACGGCTTCAGCAATCATTGGCTGATCGTCGATGAGCAAAACTGTAATTGGATCTTCTGCCATGTTTTAAAGTGGGAGTCGTTTTTTTGGAGTGGGAAGAAGCCCGGTTTTTGTGAATCGGCAAATTGGCGTAAACAAACACAATCTATTGCAAGATCAGAGATAAGAGAAATTAAGTTACGGGCAGAGGGTGCCTCAATTGAAATAAAGACAGCTAAAATCTAAGTGTCAATCGCTTAGTTAAAGCTGGGGCGATTTCATCAATCGGCAGTATCTCCACGGCTGCATTTAAATCCACGGCTGCTTTGGGCATTCCATAAACTACACTAGTTGCTTTATTTTGAACGATTGTGTGCCATCCCCGAGTACGTAATAAACTTAGCCCTTCAGCGCCATCCCTGCCCATACCTGTTAATAGCACGGCGGTTCCCCGACTGTTCCAGTGTTCGGCTATGCTTTTAAAAAACACATTAACTGAAGGACGATAAGGATAATCAATTGGGTCTTTCGTATATTTTAAACTTAGACTTGAGTGTAGAAACAAGTGATCGTTCGTGACAGCAATCAAGACTTTTCCAATTTCCGGGCGACACCCTACAGATGCCATGAGGACTGATAAGGGTGTCTGCTGATTCAACCATTCAACTAAACCGGGTGCAAACTGGGCATCAAGATGCTGGACAATCACCACTGCAGCACCAAAATTTGCGGGTAGGTGAGAAAGGATTTTGGCTAAAGCATTTGGTCCCCCAGTAGAAGAACCGATCGCCACTAATGGTGGAAGACAGGATGTTTGAGTCGAAGATTGAGTAGGGAGCGTCTG
>JAQYWP010000444.1 GCA_029379285.1 Rhizonema sp. PD38 | reverse complement strand
GCGTCGGGCAGTGCTTTAAAGCTAATCTCCAACTCTCAATAAGTTGTGGCGATCGCGCGACTCAAACCCTGATTATTACGTTGATTTATTCGGCTTGCGGTGATTTAGGGCAAATCCGCCACCCCCACGACTCTACCCAGTTAGTGTAAGTACATCACAAGTTAAGGAAGCCATCGGGGATGTAATCCAGCCAAGGGAAGTTTTTCTGGTTTAAGCTCAGCTGCTGTTGTAGGATCAGAGACAGGTAGCAGAGGCATTAACCACAAGCTACTAGTAGCAATTTCCTGACCATCATCAGTTGTCAAAATATTTGCCGATGATGTCGTGGTATTTGTTAGTGGTACCACTTGGTCAAACAACAAACCCAAGCCATCTGGTGCTAAGCTCATTTGCACGTTCCGCTGAGCTGCAGGTAGTACTAAGAGTGGTTTCTGTTGCCAGGTTTTGAGGTCGAACGCAACTAAATATGGCTGTTCTTGATATGATTCTCCAGGTAAAACCTGTGTCAGCAAACAGTAAAGCGTAGGTGAAGCACTATCAAACTGACAACTGAGAATTGAGCCTTTAGTACGTACCAACTGTTTCTGCACGCCTTGGTTCGTAACTAAAAATAAATCACGAGTATAATCTGTGTTAAATTTGACCATTGCTGCTTGCGTACCGTCCTTGGAGAAAGCCTGTAGCAAGCCAAATTGTGGTAGAAAATCTAATGGTTTGTTCGCATCTGTCTGTAGAGGTAAAATTGCTTCTCCCTGTCCTTGGGCAACTGCTACGGCTTTACTGTCAGGTGTGATTGTAAAGTCTCCCCCAGGTTGGCTTTGCAGGCGCTTGGCAACTGGTTTTTCTTCAGAATTGTTACTGATTGCTGACATAAACCACAAACCAAAGTCACCTGGATTATCTTTTTTACCACGCTGAACAACAATCGTTTTTCCGTCCGAGGATAAGTCAAATTTTAGGTTTTGATAGTCCTTATTATCTAAAACCAAGTCAATTTTACCGGGTGGTTCTGCATCGTGACTAAATTGTGAGGCAATGCCTGTTGTCACTGTAAAAAGCTGAACTGAAAGAGTATCTTGGGTATTTGCAGGATGAGCAGAAAATAAAATTTTCTCCCCATTTGGAAATGGTTTAAAATCTGTTACAACTGAGTCTTTCGGAGTAAGTACTCTTTTCTGCTCTTGCGTCAAGTTGTAAAGAACTAACTTTCCCATATCTTCATTGTCGGCACCTATGTAAAGGAAGACGCGATCGCGCGAGCGAAAGCTGCCTGTAAACGGTTGGATCGTCCTAGGCTTTGCTTCTTTTTCTGAAAATTTATCTCGAGCATCCTGCAAATGCACTTTATAAGTTGTTCCATAAGGTGCTGGAGTTAAAAGAGTATAAGCCATTCGCCGTGCTGCCCAACTGATTTTACCCGCTAGGGGTGGGTCGATTGTGATATGATCTTCCACACTTTTTGTGTCCATTGGACGGCTAAAAGTGAGGGTAAAAGATGTATCGTCTGCGCCAATTTGTTGGTTCTGCCAGCTAAAATTCCGAACACTCGGTTTAACTCCATCACCAAGTAATATTAAAAACCCAATTAATAAACTAAGCAGGAGTATTAATGCGATCGCCACACGATCTATTGGTTGAGTAAACGCTTTTTTCGTAATCATTAGTTATTTGTCATTATTGATATTCATTGCTTGTTGATTATTGGTCATAAATAACAAGGAACAAATAATTAATAACTATAGGGATCTTTGGGTTGAGGAATTTTTTTCAAGGAGGTAGCGGCGACAGTAAGTTGACGTTTGCCTGATAAAGTTTCAGTGATCATTTGTCCTTCAACTTCTAACCAGCTATCAGCTGGGTAAGATTCGTTTGAGGAAGGCAGTTTAACTGGTAAGCCTGCTGGGTAAGCATCTGCAGCACAGCAAGTTATCACAAATCTTGCCAGAAACAAATATTCTTTCCCCAAATCTGGTGGGTGAATAACAAAGCCTTTAATATTC
The DNA here is from genome assembly GCA_029379285.1 of Rhizonema sp. PD38. Lineage (GTDB taxonomy): Bacteria > Cyanobacteriota > Cyanobacteriia > Cyanobacteriales > Nostocaceae > Rhizonema. Next base: position 4,994 of record JAQYWP010000444.1, on the reverse strand, counting down.
ACTTTTTGTCCTGTATATGCATCTGGCTCAGGATAGACATTAAGCAAACGTACCCAATCTACGAGCGATCGCTCTTCTGGACGAATAGAAGCGTGAAATGCTTGAGGCTGAGGGCGTGTCACTCCTACTAAATCAGTCACACCTCGTTGTAGAGCCGTTTGACTGGCAAAGACTTGGGGTGTAACAATTAATCCCAGAATTGCCGCTCCTAAAAGTAACTTACTACCCCAACCGGGCGGAAATATAGATATATGCTGGGCGATGTTCTCAACCGCTTGGCGACGCTGCAACAATTGCCTTCCCTTAAATAACCCGACAGCTAACAAGCCGATTGCCCCCAAAATCGCTAACCAAAAGTAATGAGGGTGAATCAACAAGTTTAATTTCCCTGTCAGCCAGTATTTAAAGATTAAAACTCCCCAAGTCACAATTGCTAAGACATCTAGCCAAGGATTTAACTTGTTTCTAACTCTTATTTTTTGATTTGGAATTGAAGTCATGGGTTATGAATTAATGATTAGTGCTTAGCCGTTCCTGTAATAATCAACGATTAACAACTATTACTCAACAAAAGCTAAATGACATGTAAATTGAGAAACAGTGTGAATAAAAATGTTAGCTGTGCTGCTAAAACAAATAAGTATATGACAGTTTTGGGTTTAAAGACTGATAACATTAAACTAATGCTATTAATGTCCACGATTGGTCCAAATACTAAAAAAGCCAACAATGAACCACTAGTAAAAGTTGAGGCAAAGGACAGAGCGAAAAATGAATCTACTGTCGAACATATTGACACCACCGTTGCTAGTATAAGCATGGCAATGATCGAACTGATAGGTCCAGAACCCAGGCTGAGAATAATGTCTCGAGGAACTAGTACTTGAATTGATGCGGCGATCGCACTGCCGATCACTAGTACTCCTCCCAGTTCCCGCAATTCTTGTACAATATTATCTACAACCAACTGCAATTTGTCTGCCCGAAGTTTATTGGAATTGGGAGCAACTGTAGTATTTGCATCCATACGTAAAGATTGCCCTGAGTATCCACCCAGTAAATAAGTTCCCGATTGCAACAAAGTAGTAGGTGCCGCCGCTCCTTGTTTAACCAAATTACTTTCCTGACGACGTTTTGATTCAGCTTTCGCGGGTGGATTAAATTTCAGATAACGAGCAAGCGCTGGTTGAAGTACCTGATTTAAGTCCTTTTGGCAACTGAACACAAAGCCGATAATCATTGCGATCGCTAAAGAAAATACGACTCGAAACACGACTATTTCTGGCTGTTCGCGAAATGCCGTCCAAGTTGCCCAAATTACAATTGGGTTAATTGTCGGTGCCGCTAGCAGAAAGCCTATTGCCACGGGTATGGGTACTCCCTGCATCAACATCCGCCGTGCTACCGGCACGTTACCACATTGACACACAGGAAACAAAAAGCCTATCAGGCTACCAAATAGCGCACCTAAAAAGGGGTTTTTAGGCATTTTTTCTACCAGTTTGCGTTCATCGACAAAAAACAGCAGCAAACTGGAGAATAAAACTCCTAGTAACAAGAAAGGCATCGCCTCGACTAATAGACTTAGGAATAGTGTGAAACCATTGTTTAATTGATTCATGTGTGACGCTGATTAAAGCGGTGTTAAGTTCTAAAGTTATCGCGTGGGACAAACAAGGTAAAAATAATGCTAACTTTTGAGAGTTCGTAGCTAATTGCCAGATTGCCAGTATGACTAAAGTCATGTTTAGCAATTACTGAAGACGCTTCTACATTTTCATGTGCTTATGCGAATTGTATTCCTTGATTGTCAAACTTTATCAATGGTTCCAATTCAGAAACACGAATACACAACTTTGCAATCACTGTTTATTGACCAATCGTTATACTTACTACATTTTGGGTTTATTTTATATTACGTTAGATATCTTTTTACAAATGTTTTACAGTTTCTAAATATTGGGGATCGCTTTTGCTTGTTACTCCTAATCGATTCTGGCTGTTGCTGGCAGTGTATGTTACCAGATATAGTCAATGACATACAAGTGATATTCTGAACAAAAAATGTATAAGGAATGGCACTAAGATAAACCCGGACGATCACGAGGATGGAATCAGGAGAGATGAGTCAAAAAATGTAGAGACACGACATGTTGTGTCTGTAAACGAGTTATCACACGGCAGGAACTCCCCACTCCCATTGAAATAGAGACTGGCACAGGATAAAATGTTAACCTGTTGTTACCTGTCTGTATAAAGTTTTCAGTGCCAAAAGAATTCATTGCGGATATGTCGCCATCATTTTTGTTTGTTGGAAGCAATCGCGATCTCGAGAGTGAGTCAACCCTCCAAGAACTGTCAATGTATGACTTTGCGGTAGAAACGAGCTGTACTGGTGTAGAAGTTGCGAAATTTTTTGAAAAATCTCCACTCCTGCCAGGAACAATTCTATTAGAGGAGGGAAAGTATGTAGGTATGATTTCGCGACGGCAACTGTTAGAATTTTTAATTCGTCCATACGCACAAGAGTTATTTTTCCATCAACCGCTAAGTTTGCTCTATAGTTACGTTTCCAAAGCCATTTTGCTGCTTCCAGAGACTATGCCAATTTTGACAGCTATGCAATTAGTGTTGAAGCGATCGCCTGAACTTTTTGCGGAACCCGTGGTTGTGCAAACGGCATCTAATAAGTATAAGTTATTAGATGTACAAGAATTGAATATAGCTTCTTGGCAAATTCGGGGGATAGAAACTCAAGTGCGGTATGAACGCAGCCAAGCTCAAATGATTCAGAATGAGAAAATGGCGAGTTTAGGGCGTTTAGTAGACGGAGTAGCACATGAAATTTTAGATCCTGTGAACTTTATCTATGGTAACTTAAGTCATGTTTGCAATTATTACCAAGATTTGATTCAGCTAATAGCAGCTTATGAGAAAGAACTATCTGATCCTTCTGGAGAAATACAACGCGTCAGAGAAGAGATTGAATTTGACTTTTTAGAACAAGATATGACAAAAGTGCTTGCAAGTATTCGCGTCGGTGCAGAGAGATTAAAAAAACTGGTCACAGGTTTACAAAACTTTTGTCATATTGATGAAATTTATCATAAGCCAATCGATTTACACACATGTATTGACCATATATTATTATTAATAAATAGCCGAATTAATGGAGAAATTAAAATAGTTAAAAATTACGCTCCTCTGCCTCCAGTATCTTGTTATGTTGGGCAGTTAAATCAAGTATTTATGAATATTTTGAGTCAAGCAGTAGATGCGTTGCTTAATGAAGCCGTAAAACATCAGTTAAATCCGGATTATATAATCACTACTAACAAACCGCAAATTGAAATTGTGACCAAAGTCATTTCCCGAGAAACGACTAAAGTAGACGTACTACCTCCGCGCTGGGTTTCAATTCGCATTATTGACAATGGTTTGGGAATGTCTCAACAGTCTAAACAGCAAATTCTTGACTCTTTTGCTGCTGAAAGACGGGTTGATAAAGAAACTAGTTTATCACTCAGCTATCGAATTATTACTTCCCGACATGGCGGCGAATTAAATTTGCGCTCAGAACTTGGCAAAGGTACTGAATTTGAGATTTTGTTGCCTCTAGTATAATTGGGCAAGAGCCGGAGAGAATACGGCTTCAGTCGTTGCCAAGGGCATCGCTTACGCTGTTAGTCTAATCAGAGCTAAACGGCAAGTATAAACATCAGGCTCCTTGTAAACTTTAATGGTACTATAGACAGACTGCCTAATTGTCAAGCGCATTGAAGGCAAACGTCAATGCGAAATCCACACGAATAGAGAAGTTTTATGGCGGATAAACTTACAGGTAAGATTGCACTGGTCACAGGTGGTAACAGTGGAATCGGACTCGCTACAGCCCAGCGGTTTGTAGAAGAGGGGGCTTACGTCTTTATCACTGGTCGTCGGCAAAACGAACTTGATGCTGTAGTGAAAAAAATTGGAGAAAATGTCACTGCTGTTCAGGGTGATGTGTCGAATCTTACAGATATTGATCGCCTTTACACTACGATTAAGCAGGAGAAAGGACACCTAGATATCCTCTTCGCTAATGCTGGAAGCGCTGAACTTGCCCCGCTCGACTCGATTACCGAGGAGCATTTCGATAAAATGTTTAATACCAATGTCAAGGGTTTACTCTTCACCGTACAAAAAGCATTGCCGTTGATGTCAGAGGGTTCATCGATCATCCTTAATGCTTCGATCACTTCGATTAAGGGTAATCCAGGGTTAAGCGTTTACAGCGCTACCAAAGCCGCTGTGCGATCATTTGCCCGAAACTGGACACTCGACCTCAAAGAACACAAGATTCGCGTCAATGCCATCAGCCCTGGCGTAATTCCTACTCCTGGCTACAATCTCATCGGATTGAGTGAGGAACAGGTGCAAGTATTTGTGGCAAACCAGGTTGACACTATCCCCCTTGGGCGGGTGGGTACAACGGACGAAATCGCTAAGGCGGTTGTTTTCCTTGCCTCGGATGATAGCAGCTTTGTGAACGGCATCGAACTGTTTGTCGATGGTGGTATGGCACAAGTTTGAATATAAAAAAGTAACTCTGTCAATTCGATGTCTTCCATCACGCCTGCCTACCATTTCCGCGCTGCTGTAAAAGATACTCCCATATTCTCTGTATCTCAGTTTGAAACACTTGCCTGTCTCGTTCAGCTTGTTGAGCTAGTAAGTTGATATTTTGGTTGGTTTGTTCGGCAAAGGTATAGCTTTGTTCTGTAAGGCGGTTCACGTTGATGGTCAAATTATTAATAGCTTGCTCCATCCGGTTGATTGAATTGGTGTTATTAGTAATTGCTTCACTTTGAGCTACCACGACTTCGCCCATATTTGCAAAAATCGTTTCTAATCGGTTTAGCCGTGATTCAAGAGATTCAGGTTGGTTTGTGGTCATCAGGACTTACGCATTGACAAATTAGACAAAAAGTGCAGTAGTGAAAAGAAGAAAA
>JAQYWP010000443.1 GCA_029379285.1 Rhizonema sp. PD38 | reverse complement strand
GGTTCAGTTTCTATGGAAATTACGGTTAATTAACCGGACATGATATCAAACCCTCTTCTCTTTTTCGATAACTGTACGCGGATTGGTATAAATAGTTATGCGCCGCAGTTGCGAGTGAAACTTCATGAAAATAGTATTTATAAATTTGGTTAAACTTTTTTTAGTTTTCAGCCTCTTCAACTTTCAAGCTTGCTCAAAAGGCTTTTTCGACTTAATTGCTCAATCACATATTGATGGCAACAAACCAGCACAAGAAGATTTTCGGAATTTTCTTATTCGTGACTTACAAGCGTATTTTAAAGAAATTTTGAAAAAGAAAGTCCGTGTTGATTACGAGCTATTACGGGATGCTCCCACACAAAGTGGCGTTGCCTATCCAAAATACTATGCGTGGGTTAAAGTCTTTGATGGCGACAAATTTGTTTGTGAAGGAGTCGTTCGTATTGCTGCAATTGAGAAAAAAAGCTTTGAGATCACACACTATGTCAGCAAAGAAAATATCAAAAAAGACCCTTCCATAATAGCCAATATTTTCCCCCAGGCACTTGTTGACGATATACAGAAAAAGGCTGCTTTATCACCCTAGAAAGCTGGTCCAGTAGAAGTAGTTGACGTAAAATGCAGTTGCGTGGGTATCCAAATTCTCAAACGGGATACCAGTCCACTTTTTGAAAGCACTGTATTCTCACTGCTTGCTTTGTGCGATCGCCCTCGCTTCAATGTACTGCGCTTTTTGGATCTTGGGTACATAATAGAGTAAATATACTTTCTCTCAAAACCCAATGCAGTTAGGAATTATTCATTAATTCTTAACCGATAATATACGGGCGAGGAGGGATTCGAACCCCCGACACCGTGGTCCGTAGCCACGTGCTCTAGTCCACTGAGCTACACGCCCTAGTCAGTCGATATTTATCATAACACATCATAAACAAATGACGCAAGATAATTTTCACATTACTCATTTAGATAACCAGGGACAAGCTCAAATGGTGGATGTGTCTGACAAATCTTCTACTGTTCGCCAAGCTGTAGCTACTGCCAGAGTGAGGATGAGGCAAGAAACCTTCGCTGCTATTCAAGCAGGTAATGCTCCTAAAGGAGATGTTTTGGGAACTTCCCGACTGGCGGGAATTATGGCAGCTAAACAGACAGCCTCCTTAATCCCCCTTTGTCATCCTTTGCCATTACAAAAAGTTGAAGTACAGGTAACACCCGATCCAAAACTCCCTGGATATCAACTTTATGCTACAGTCAAAACCAAAGCCGAAACAGGCGTAGAAATGGAAGCTTTAACTGCGGTTTCCGTTGCCGCTCTTACCCTTTATGATATGGCGAAAGCTTTGGAAAAGTCGATTCAAATTGAATCGATACATTTAGTCAGCAAAACAGGTGGGAAATCAGGTGACTATAATAGTACCGCTACGCGCAATTAAAAATTAAAAAAGCCTGAGTTGTAAGCTTCTATAGCAATGGAAGTTGCAGTAAAATTTAGACCCCCGGTTTCGACATCGAAATCGGGGGTATTATTTGAATCGTGTTTGATTTATCGAAAATATTTTACTTCTGAGTAAAACCATTGACAGCTATTTCTTTTGCACCTGCTTAGCCATATCAAGAAAGTAGTTATCCATTTTAGCGTTGGGACGACGAGTAGTAGCTTTGACTTCAGGAATTTCGACTGGTTTAGTTACAGTCACTGGAGTAGTCTTGGCTGATTTTATCTCCTCTGCTTTGTTAGATTCCTCAAAGAAGTAATCAGACTGAGAGATACCCAGGATTTTGCCAATCGAACCGAAGACTCGAGCCAGAGAACCAAACAGCGTTCCAAATACAACAGAAAGAAGGCCTACTAATCGAAGGTAGAAGTTCTGAATAATTTGCTTGATATTAGACATATGAGCGTCTTCCACATCTTTCTAATACTATGTGATTTATTGAAGCACAATACAAATCAGTGGCGGAACAATCTCATGATAGACTTAAGCGGAACTTGGCTGGGAACTTATTGGCAAGGAGAAAGTGCAACTCGCTTTGAAGCCATATTTATTCAAAGTGGTAACTCTTTAACTGGTAGGATTCTGGATGACAGTAGTTTGGGAGAAGCCCAGTTGAGTGGTGAGGTGATTGGGCGTCGTCTCAGTTTTATCAAACGCTACCTCATGATTAGAAACACCTCAGTTGACTATGTAGGTACTGTTTCTGAGGACGAAGATTTTATACAGGGACAATGGACGATTAAAGGCGATGATATTGGTCCTTGGGAAGCTCGCCGCAGTGGTGAAAGTTTAACACTCAATCTAGAAATTCAGGGTTCTAAAGTAGCTTCCCCTTTAGGCGGCGTAGCCCAAGGTATCGTCAGAGTCTGAATCCTCATTCCCTATAGCAACTCTCCTCGTAACACAGTAACGGCTTGTCCTCTTAAATAAACACGAGATGTACCGTCGTAGCGAATCTTGATGACTCCACCCCGAAGGGAGGCTTGGTAAGCGTTGAAGTCATCTTTTCTAAGGCGATCGCGCCAGAAGGAAGCAAGACAGCAGTGGGCAGCGCCAGTCACGGGATCTTCGTTAATTCCTACACCTGGGGCAAAGAATCTGGAGATAAAATCGTATTCCGAACCATGATCAGTCAAACTAGTGACAATGGCTGCGGGGAGAGGAAGAATTTTCAGTAACTCAAAATTGGGTTGCATTTGCCGTACCAAGTCTTCAGATTCTACCTCTACTAAATAACCGAGATAATTTTTCATGACCGATTTTAGAGGAACACCCAAAGCTTGACTCAGTTCTTGTGGTGCGATCGCGTCGGTTGAATGATTCACTGGAAAATCAAGTTCAATCCACTCACCCTGGTTTTTAGCAATAAGTAGTCCACTTTTCGTCTGGAAACGTGCAGCTTCATCGGCAGATAAATGCCCTTCTGACCAAAGGACGTGAGAACTTGCTAAAGTTGCATGACCACACAATGGCACTTCTGTTGTTGGTGTAAACCAACGTAAACTGTAGCCATCTTCCTGCTTGAGCAAAAATGCAGTCTCGGATAAATTCATTTCTTGTGCAACCTTTTGCATCCAGTCATCTGACATGGGTGTTGGCAGAATGCATACTGCGGCTGGGTTACCTGTAAAAGGTGTATTGGTAAAAGCGTCTACTTGAGTAATAATTTGTCCCATTTGATTGAGGAGGGGATAGGATAATTCCTTTGAGATGCCACTGAATTATACCACAAAAGTGTATAAATGCTAACATTTAACGGTCAACGGCAACGGACGACTTGGGTTTCTCTGTTAAGTGTAAGTAGGTCGTGCCGTTGTGATTGTGTCAATCTCTAGTTACATTAGTAAAATATGGCAATCGCTTTCTGCTAGCAGCAACATCCATATAATCTGTCCACCACTAGCTCAATCAGTTTTTTCCAAGCCTATGAACCCTGCCCTGAGTAAAATTGGTAATCAAATGTCCAACCTGACAGGCGTCAGAGCTATTATGAAGGACATTGTCGAAACATTAGAAGCTGGTGCGGGGCAGCAGTTTATCAATTTGAGCGCTGGAAATCCAGTTATTTTACCAGAGGTAGAGCAACTATGGCGGGATTGTACGGCAGACCTGCTAGCTAGCCCAGAATATGGTGAAGTCGTTTGTCGTTATGGTTCAAGTCAGGGTTATGCACCTTTAATTGAAGCGATCGCTCGGGATTTCAATCAGCGATATGGATTAAATATCAGCGAAAAAAATATCCTCATCACCCCTGGTAGTCAAACCCTTTACTTCTACGCTGCTAATGCTTTTGGTGGATATACTAACAACGGCGAACTTCGGCAAATTGTCCTACCCCTAAGTCCTGATTATACAGGTTATGGTGGCGTCCCCTTATTTCCAGAAGCCTTAATTGCCTACAAACCAACTTTGGACATTGATGCAACGGCACACAGATTCAAATACCGCCCTGACTTCAGTCAACTGTCGATCACAGAAAAGACAGGTTGCGTGATCTTTTCTCGCCCCTGCAATCCCACTGGGAACGTTCTCACAGATGATGAGGTGAAAAAAATTGCCGCCTTGGCTATGTCCCACGATGTACCATTGTTAATAGACTCAGCATACGCACCTCCTTTCCCAGCATTAAACTTTACAGATATGACACCAATCTTTGGTGAAAATATCCTCCACTGCATGAGTTTGTCGAAAGCAGGATTACCGGGTGAACGCATTGGGATTGCGATCGGCGAGCAGAAATTGATTCATGTTCTGGAATGCTTTCAAACAAATGCCTGCCTTCATGCATCGCGGTATGGACAAGCGATCGCCGCTCGAGCTATTAACTCTGGAACCCTTGCCGAAATCTCCGAACGAGTCATCCGCCCCTTTTACCAAAACAAGTTCTCTGTTGTGGAAAGCACTTTAGACAAATCAATGCCCAAAGATTTGCCTTGGTTCCTCCATCGTGGTGAGGGAGCAATTTTTGCTTGGTTGTGGTTGCAGGATCTGCCAATCACTGACTGGGAATTCTACCAGCAACTCAAGAAAGTCGGTGTTATTGTTGTTCCAGGTAATTCTTTCTTCCCCGGCTTGCAGGAAGATTGGGCTCACACGCAGCAGTGCTGCCGTATTAGCCTCACAGCCAGCGATGAGGAAATTAACGTGGCAATGCAACGTCTTGCCAAAGTGGTTGAACAGGTTTATCAACGTTCAGTTGTTAGCGCTTAAACGAACGACAAGAGATGGATAATTGTTAGAAATAACAACCGTACGGGCGGGTTTGACTATATTGTTCGTTTCTGCTCACAAGTTATCTATTGAAACCCGCCCCTACCAACAAATGACTAATCCAAAATCTAAAATCCAAACCCCAAAATCTAACGAGTGGCTAGAAATTGGTACTATTGTCGCTCCTCAAGGATTGTCTGGAGAGATACGGGTTAATCCTGACACGGATTTTCCCGAACGGTTTGAGGTGCCAGGGCAACGTTGGTTATTACATCCAGGAAATACAGAACCTAAATCCATAGAATTATTAGCAGGACGTTATATTCCCGGTAAAAACCTGTATGTGATTAAATTAGCTGGTGTCGAAGATCGCAACTCTGCAGAAGAGTTACGCGATTGTAAGTTAATGGTGCAAGCGAGCGATCGCCCCCAACTGGAAGAAGATGAATATCATGTTTTAGACTTGATTGGCTTGTCAGTCTTCATGCAGGAATCTGGCGAACTCGTTGGCACTGTCATAGACGTTATCTCTGCTGGCAATGATTTATTGGAAGTACAGCTACATCAGGGAGAAGAGGAAGAGAGGGGGATAAATCTTGAGCCAAAATCCGATCTGCCTCTTGAAAAGGTTGCAACTAGGGCAAACCCGAAAGCTCCTCGCCAACAGCGCAAACCCCCAACCAACCTTCCACACAATCCAAAATCCCCAAAAACTGTTTTGATTCCGTTTGTGAAGGCGATCGCACCAGTAGTAGACTTAGAAAGCAATCGGATTGAAATTACACCACCAGAGGGATTATTAGAACTTAATAATAGTTAATATTTGGACCTTGGACTGTTACATGTCAATTATGAGCAGTATGGAGCGAGTCTGGCCAAATTCTTTAGTGCAACAGCACAGGAGTTTGGTGAGCGCATCCGTGGATATTGGGGTGTTGAGAATAAAGTTCATTATGTTCGAGACGTAACCCAAGGAGAAGACAGTTCTAGAATCCGTACTAAACCTTTACCTCAGATTTTTGCTATTGCTCGTAATTTCACTCTTACTTTATATCGACTCAAATGTTCAAAAACATGGCACAAAGGCAACAGTAACAGTAGCTACTGATTGTGTTTGACTCAATAGTAGTGCTACACTTAACGATAATATGCCTGCTAACAACATCTATCATAACACCATCAGTGATAGGTTAAAGTAGGCTGGACAATCACCCGAAGGCGAGCATAAACTGAAAAAATTTTTATGAATTACTTTTCATCTGTAATATCACAAAATAAGAATCAAGACAATAGTGAGGTTTTAGTAAACGTTATTGTCAAGCAAGAAGCTAATGGCAGAACAGTTGCTATCGTTCCTGGATTGCCTGAATTACAAGTTGAAGCCAGTGATCGCGCAACAGCATTAGCCGAACTCCAGCAACGTCTAGAAACCCATCTAGCTGATGCAGAAATTGTCTCAATATCAGTAAAGGTACCATCTACTGAGCAGAAAAACCCCTGGTTAGCAATGGCTGGAGTTTTTAAAGATGACCCACAATTTGAGCAAATGCTCGAGGCTATAGAAAACTATCGACATGAAATTGATACTACAACAGAAGAGACTTTTTCGTAAGAGTAAGGAGCATATTTGCTATCTTATAAATAAGATGACAAGATGGATACTTGATACTAACCATGTTTCGCTACTACAACGAGGTCATCCAGTATTAGTTAGTAAAATAGCTGCGGTAAATCCTTCAGAAATAGCAGTCACAATAATAACTATTGTTGAGCAGATGTACGGTCGTTTAGACGTAATTAAACGAGCCAAATCAAAGCAAGAATTAGTTACGGCTTACAGGTTTTTAAAAGAAACATTTAATCGGTTATGTCAAGCTAATATTCTTGACTTTGATGAAGCTGCATTTAATATCTATAACGAATTATTAAAGCAAAAAAATTCGCATTGGTACACAAGATTTAAGAATCGCAGCTATTGCACTTTCCTTAAATAGTACAGTTGTGACACGCAACCTTAAAGATTTTGAGAAAGTCCCTAGTTTGAAAGTTGTGGATTGGTCAATTCTTTAGGGTTATTGAATTAAGTAAATATATAAGAAAGTCCGGGTAATGGATAGCAATTTAGTGGGAGGTTGGGGGAATTTTCACGCGATAACAGCAACCGTATTGTGCTATGGATTGGAAAACAAGAGGAATTGATTATTTTGCTGTAAGAATTCAAAATTGTGACAAATGACTCCTGAATACTAAATTGTTTTTTGATATGGCGATTCAATCTCTATATTTAAACTATTAG
>JAQYWP010000442.1 GCA_029379285.1 Rhizonema sp. PD38 | reverse complement strand
TCCCTGTACTATGTAGCAATTTTCTTGTTCTATTAACTTAATGTAATCTTCTTGCTCTTCTATTTCAGCAATTAAAAAAATAGGATAGCGAATTGCTCCTTTCTGACGCATAAATTTAGTTATTACATCAAAAATAGTGCGTTCAAAACAAACTAAGGCTGCGGAAGATAACCAAAACAGTAAAAAAGTTGAGCGCGAGACATAGCTATCTGGTTCGTAAAGAAAAGCAATCAATAAGAGTAAAATTTCTGATAGCGAAACGGCTTTTAATAGACCTAAATAGTTACGACGATGAGTGCCTGCGTTATATAAACCCTGCCCTGCAATGACACTTACTTCAATTGTTAGAATTAGTAATAGGAAGGATGTTTTTTGTGTCCAAGGAGACTCTAATAAAGTTCCATAATAAACTGCAAACTTCCATGCTAAGGTGAGAAAAGTAATATCTAGTAATATAAGTGTTAATACTCGGAGTAATTTTATAGCTATTCCTCTTTGTACCCTTGCACCTCTGGCTGACCTTAAGTCTCGTTGGAAACTTACTTCCGCTGATAGATTTTTAGGTGGCATAATTCTCACTTAATTTGTATATAAGGTGATCACAAATTCAAAGACTTTAGTCAGGTATGGTAGCTGGCAAAAAGATATTAAAATTGTTATAAAATAAGTAGCTTCTAAAAATATTCATGAAATAGCTTGAAAGCCGAATAAAAGCAAGAGGATTTCCCCTTTGCACCAGGAAACAGACGTGGAATAATTTTCTGCTGTAGTGAAAAATTCAACGCTTTGGAGCATGGTCAAACGCTCTTGCCATAGCATTCCATGCCAATTTTGGTTTGAAGTTTGAGTCTAGTGGCGAGGCTCGTAGATTGCTAACCAGGTGTAACGATCACTCAATCCCGAAATAACTGGACACACAGCAGTTAATAAAACTGATATTTATGTATTAGCTCTTAGCTTCACCAATAGAGTAAAGAAATAGTTGACTTCTCTTATGTATAAATAGATGGGTTAGTACGGGTCCTAAAATTGATACAAACAAGCCTATAGAAAATTGTGAAACTATGTCAATAATACCAAATTTTACTAATACAGTTCTTGTGAAAGAACCAGAAATATGTAATACGTAGATACTCATGCTAATTTGGCCGAAATAGACAAAAGTCTTACCAAGACTGGCAAAAAGTTGAGCTAATAGTTTAAATGAAAATTCAAACCAATTATAGGTAGCAAAAATGTATGCAAGGAAAAATCCCAAAATACCATTAATACACTTTCCCAATGGTTGATTTCCTTAGATTTGCTAAAAACTGCAAAAGATATGCCAGAGACTATGAAAAATATTGGCATATGAAACGAGTAGATAAATGTATACATCCAAGCCAAAATTGGTATATCTTGGTCGTACAACTGACGTATACCTGCACTTCTATCTCCAATGACGTGGCCCACAACCACCCACAATATTGCAAATCCCCGCACAAAATATAAGTCATGAGATAGCTTTTGCTTGAATTCAGGTGTGATATCAGAGGAAGTATGCATAAACTAATACAAAATATTTAAGTAGATAGGTGGAGAAAAACTTAATTATGTAGTCAGCAAAATCCTAAACTTGACCGCTACTTCACTTCGTTACTGTGCGTTCGCTTATTTTGAGATCCGAAGGTGAATTAAAGGCTTAATGTAAAAGCAAAAAGGGGACTTTTAAGTAAGCCTAAATTTATCAGTAAAATTTCTGACCATTGTAGAACGCTCTCAGAGGGGATTATTTAAATCGTAGGCATAGGAGAAATCATACTTTGACCAAAAGATCCATGGGACTAAAAATGCCTGAATCCATTGCACAGCCACCAATTACAAGCCCTGTAAGGCTTAATTAAATCTTGGGGTTAAAAATGAGCGAACGTACAGTCGTTATGCTCAGAATGACATCAAGGACTTTACAGACAAGCCCTAGTACTGATGGAAATATCAAGCTGTTTTTAACGCTTTGGAGCGTGGTCAAATGCTCTTGCCATTGCGTTCCATGCCAACTTGGGTTTGAGGTTTGAGTCAAATGGCAAAGGCCGTACTGGTGTACCATCTGAGCGGGGAAACAAGGTAAGCCAGGTGTAGCGATCGCTCAATCCCCAGGTTAAGACGGCAATGACTGCTTTTTCATCGAGAACAACATTAAGATAGTCTTCATAGACACTAGCAACAATGCGATCTCTCACAGCGATCAGGAGCAGGACGCAGGGAATCCCACTTCAAGTCTGTGTCTACCACTACAATACCGCATTCCTGAGCAAAATTAGTTGCAAAACTTGGATCTGTGAACAGATAATCGTATGAGGAGCATCCACCATAAATTAATCTCTTCGCGGCAGCACGCTGTTTAAGAGAGGCTTGTCCTAAGACTTTGAAATCTCTTTTTGGATTGTCAAGCCAATGCTCTCGAGGCTTTCGGTTACTGTATATCTGCTTTCCTGCTGCCAAAGTTCCTGCACCTACCAAACCTGAGAGAGCAAAATAAAAGAAATAACGCCTACTCACAGAGGAATTTGTAAACATAATAAGGTGAACAAAATCTACAACTTAGAAAAGCTAAATTTCTGCCTGAGTACCAGTAGAATAAAAACTGTATTCCCAACTAGGTAGCGTTGGCATAGGCGTTGCGGTTCTACTATCAAGCGAAAAAGCCACTCTAGACCAGCCCCTTGCATGATCTTTGGTGCCCTTTTTATCATACCGGAAACCAGTTCAAAGCTAACCCCGATGCCAATCGATACTGGAACACCAAGCTGCTGGTAATTGTCGTATATCCAATACTCTTGCTTGGGAGCGCCTAACGCCACAAAGAGAATATCAGGTGCTGCTTCTTGAACAGCAGAGTTAATTCGTTGTAACTCCTTAGAGTCTGATTCAAAACCGTAGGGTGGACAATATTTACCAACTATTTGAAGGTTGGGATATCTTGCTTGAAGAACCTGCGCCGTCTTATCTGAGGCTCCAGGACGACCGCCTAGCAGAAACACTTTCAGTCCTCTTTCAGAGCTGACTTGACATAAGCGCTCAAACAAATCCGTTCCATTCACCCGACCAGACAAAGGTGTGCCAAAAAGCTTTGCCGCCCATAAAAGAGGTACACCATCCGGTACTACGAGCAAAGCTTTTTGATAAATTTTCCGAAAAAGGGAATCGTGTTGAAGTATAACAATATGCTGAGCGTTAGGTGTAACGACATATTGAGGAGCACTGCGTGCAATTACATGATGTACGATTTGCTCTACAACCTCATCAAACGAGTATCTATTAATGTGGACGCCGCAGATATTTACTCTTGTTGAATAGTTCATAAATGGAAATTGAAGTCAAAAATTCAGAATATCAACAGCACTGTTATATAAGTGCTACCAAGCTCCATATCGGTCTGATGAGAATTTGCCAAAGTGCCGTCTGAGGTAGCCTTTGACTTTGATTACGATAACCGGATCGAAAAATTTAAGAGGCATAACAACTAATTCCCTGAATAACCAACTGATATAAAAGGCGCGATGCTGATGTTTCAAATTTTTTGGGTAGTGGCTAACAAATTTAGAACTAACCTGCCAAGTCTCTTTAATTAGTTTCAGCCTATTAGTCAGCTGACCAGTCATACCATTTAGCGAGAAAGAAGCAAGCGGAGTATCAACACAGTGAAACTTATATCCAGTTGTATAGGCTTGCAATACAAAGTTATAATCTGCAGCCATAATATAATTTAAGTCAAATAAACCAATTTGCTCATATACTTCTTTTCTTACAAAACAACTAGGATGAGCAATGGTAAACCTAAACAATAAATTTTCCAAATTTCCTGGTATGAATGTACTTAGGTGTTTGTCATTAACGTAATTGTGGACAGGTGAATGTACTATGGAAACTTCTGGATATTGTATAAAGGTTTGTTCTACTACGCGAAAAGCACCATCGTTATACCAATCATCAGAGTTTATGATGCCAATGATGTCACCTGTAGCTAGAGATATACCTTTATTCATTGCATCATAGACACCTTTGTCTTTTTCAGAAATTAAGATGTCTATTTTCTCAGCATATCGATTAATAACTTCTAGAGTACTATCTGTTGATCCACCATCTATAACAATGTATTCTATTTGAGAATTGCATTGTTGATTGAGAATACTCAATATAGTTCTTTCTATTGTTTTACCATTGTTATAAACAGGGGTAATAATTGATATTTTCATCTAAATTAAGGTTGGTATTTTTACAATTTTTTGTTAAGATGATTAGAAAACTGTCAATGATGTACGCCCTACTTTGTGCCAAGAAACAGCAGTTTCGTAGATATTCATCATCATTTGATAGTTTTTTTCCAAGGAGTAATGGTCTTCGTATTGCTTACGAGCTAGAAGACCTCGGCGTTGCAATTCTGTAGTATCTGACCAAGCTTTTTGTACTGTATGAGCTAAATCTTGGGCATCCTGTGGAGTAAAATTCCAACCAGAGTATCCTTCTTTGACAATCTCTGTAATCCCGCCTATATTACTACCTATGACAGGTAAACCTGTAGCGAAAGCTTCAGTTACAGTCATGGGAAATCCTTCATACCACTCAGAAGGAAATATTAACAGACTAGCATTTTGCATAAGAGTTACAACTTTTTCTCTTGCTAATCTTCCCAAATATTCAACATTGTTAGGTAGATTACTCTTTAGCAAAATTTCCAGTGGTCCCTGACCCACAATTTTCAAAGGAATAGTCTCATTTAGAAGATGCCAAGCTTTTAAGAGTGTTTCTATTCCCTTATATTGCACAAGCTTACCAACAAATAAAGCATATCCTCCAGAATGATTGCCTATATCGATATCTGAGGTAACAAAATTAGGCTTTACTGCAATTTTTTCCGCAGGTAAACCAGCTTCAATAAACTTTTGACGAGCAAATCTAGTCAAAGCAATGTAGATATCTACGTCGTTTTTGTAAGTTCCTCGCAGTCGATGGGTTGTCAAACCAGCAACTGCAACAGCTGTTTGAGAAGGGCTGTCACGGTAG
The DNA here is from genome assembly GCA_029379285.1 of Rhizonema sp. PD38. GTDB lineage: Bacteria > Cyanobacteriota > Cyanobacteriia > Cyanobacteriales > Nostocaceae > Rhizonema. Next base: position 1,976 of record JAQYWP010000442.1, on the reverse strand, counting down.
CAACCATGAGTTATACCAGGATAGGGAATTTGCTTTCCAACACAGTCTTCACAAACTTGTCCATTCTTATAAAGATAAGCTCCAGGGCAAATAAGTTTGTAGTTATGCAATGTGTGAACCACAGGTACACCTACATCTTGACAAGCAGCATACACTGAGGGTGAGATTAAAGGAATTGTGTTGTGGACATGAACAATATCCGGTAGAAAATCTTGCAATTTTTTACGGATTTGCTGGTAAGAGTCACTAGACCAAATTGATTGGAAGGCAATTTTTGCTTTTGTGAGAGTGTTGACATGCCCAATACCTGAGTTCTCAACAATCCACTGCTGAATTTCATGCCCATACTGATTGAGCATTTCATACTCGGCAGCGACGACAACTTCTTCACCACCTACATGTTGATAGGCGTTATGAACTTGGATAATTTTCATTACATTATATTTTCGTTACGAAAAGTGAGAAAAAATTTCAAAAAATACAGCATTGTTTATAGTCACATCTCAGTTATTGAATTAATTTTTTCTACCATATATTTAGCAACAGTTTCTTCCGAACATTTTTCTTCCCACCACTGTAGAGATTTTTGGTGTAGTTCATACAATAGCTCTTTATCTTTAAGTAGCTTTGCTAATACTTTATCCAAATCGTTCCAATTGTTTAACTGGATTATTGGTGCTCCTTGATAAAACCATCGTGGTGGCAAAGCTTCAGTGATGACAATGCAGCCATATCGTAAACCTTCAAAAAAGCGAAAGCTTTCAAACACACTTCCTCTTGGTGCTAAACAGATTTTTGTATCCATTAATCTTTCTGAATAACTTCTTTTATCTGTAGTACTTTGGACTTCTATGCCGAAATCAAGTGCAGTTGCTAACTCTATTTTAAATTCAGGATATTTTTTTTCGATTTTTTGGAGACTTAATATCATCTCTTTACGAGAAATATGTTTGGCATTTTTCATCCAATAGTACATTGACAAAATGGAATATTCTGTCGTATCTAAACTACCTGCAAAAAAAACATCATACTGACGTTTTTCTATATTTTTGATAGGCAGTTCTGATTGTTTGTAATAACCAAGAGGAACATCGTAAATTGGTCTAAGACTAGTAGTGGATGGTTGGAACCCTTTCAATTTAGGTATTAGATAACTTACCCATCCTGGTAAGCGAATAAACCAGATTTTTAGGAATTGCAATAAATCCATCATATTCTTATAAGATGGTTTTAGGAAAGGGTTACACCCAAGTATGGGTCGTGTTGAGTATGTTTTAAAGACAGCCCCTACTGCATGGATATATTTGGGAATACGATACATCTCGTCTCCTAATATAACGACAACAACATGTTGACCGTAGGAGGGGAGTTTATCCAAACTCCAAGTAAGGTAAAATGTCAAATTTGTTGTTTTTATTCTTTTTTGCAATACTTGAAAAATCTTGCCAAAATATACACAACTAGGATCTAATACGTTATCTATATCATCAATATCCCACGGTATGGGCATGAGAGGCTCTCTCATTGGGCAAATAAAATAATGATTAGACTGGTTATTCATATAACTGTAATTTTTCTATCTTTATTTGACATTTATTAACTACAGGATTTACGCAACTGGCACAAAGGTCTCGTTGCAGCTGCGCCGCAACATCGAACCTCCTTTCCAAAACAGTCTTCACAAAGTTGTCCATTCTTGTAAAGATAAGCTCCAGGGCAAATAAGCTTGTAGTTATGTAATGTGTGAACTACAGGGACTCCTGCATCATAACAAACAGCATACACTGAGGGTGAGATTAAAGGAATCGTGTTGTGGACATGAACAATATCTGGTAGAAAATCTTGCAATTTTTTACAGATTTGCTGTTATGAGTCACTAGACCAAATTGATTGCAAGGCAATTTTTGCTTTTGTGAAAGTGTGACATGCCCAATACCTGAGTTCTCAACAATCCACTGCTGAATTTCATGCCCATA
>JAQYWP010000441.1 GCA_029379285.1 Rhizonema sp. PD38 | reverse complement strand
CTCCAATGGGTTCCCCCGAAGTTCTGCTGTACAAATATTGCCGTCGCGAGCGAGGAATGGCGTTGCAACCAACTGGCTACTCACTACTTCTTACACCGCAGGCTGCGGTTCTTTAAGTTTGGTATCCAATGTCGTGGGGTCAATTGATTTTAGTTCACCGTGGTTGATAGTCCAGCAATAGTCTGCGATCGCTAACAAATCTCCTGGATCGTGTGTCACTATCAACAGTGTCCAATCTTTTTTCAGTTTCGCTAATAGATTCACCAGTTGTTGACGCATTGACCAATCCAAACCAGCTGTGGGTTCATCTAACAACAGTAAATGTGGCTGACGAATCAATTGTACTGCCAGAGCTAAACGTCGTTGCTGACCACCACTCAAAGCATGGGGTGGTGTAGCTCGTGTTAAATGCTCTAATCCTACTTCACTTAGTGCATGATTAACTCGCTCTATCCCTAACTCTGGATGTCCCAATCGCAATTCTTCTAAAATAGAACCGCCGCAAAAATGCCGTTCGGGAAATTGAAACACCAATCCAGCCAATTGTTGCAACTGTTCGGAGATAAGTTCTTGTTCGCGCCATAGCACTGAACCAGATGTGGGTTCAGCAAGTCCAGATAAAATTTCGAGTAACGTACTTTTGCCTGAACCACTCGGTCCGATAATTAGACCTAGTTTTTGCGGTGCTAAATCCAGGTTAATTGATTTGAGAATTGCTGTTGAGGAAGCCGTGGGATGATAAGTTAGGTTTCTAAGATAGAGCATTTTATGAGATTACCAAAAAGTCAGCAACTTACTTATTAACTACTCTGCGGGTAACTGTATTCCGAAAAAAACTTGTAGCGCATTACCTACACTAACACTACTTGTTAAATCTTTCCTTTTAAGTTAAACGTCTCCCTACGGTCTAAACGTGGGTTTTTGACTAAAGCCGCCGCTCGTACTTCTTTACTATTGTGGCAAATTTATAATTTAACAATCGCGCTCAACACGTATGGGAACCTAAAAAAAATCCGAGAGTCTTACTGTGTAAAAACTTTGGCTTAAAGGTGTATGTCCCTATAAGTATAATATCCTTGATTTTGAAGAAACTTAGAATTTATATTCCAGTGATGGTTTTCTTCCTTCTGGGTGGTAACGCGTGTTAAGCCAGATACAACCGTATTTATTTGTGGAAAGGAGAAAAACTTTTCCATCTTATATCCCCTTATCTTGCTGTGAGGTCCTAATCTGAGTTCTGTGTTTTATTAAAATTATAAGTAATTACGAAAACAATTACAAGCGTAATTATTCTGAGATAAAAAATGATTAAACGATTTCCTGGTTCACAACTCATATTATCTGCAAGACTGGCTAGCCTCACTAAAATAGCTTTTATTGCTGCTTTAGCACTCAATGTGTTGGCAAATCCCTCATTAGCTGCAGATCCGTTCCGAACTAGTCATCCTCGTAATATTAGTAACACGACAGAAGCAGCATTTAAAGCAATTTTCCAACAGGGAGACTATCAAGCGGCAGATCGTTACTTACAACAAGCCTTATCGTCAGATCCCAATGAACCGTTAATTTATGCGATGAAGGCGTCTTTATCATACGCAAATAAGGATATATCCTCATTTGATACATACAGCAAGAAAACCATTGAAACTGCACAAAAGTTGATTCCTAAAGATCCCTTACGTGGGAATTTATACACTGCTGTCGGTCATTTTTTAACAGGGGCAGTTATTATTAGCCGTGAGGGAACAGTTAGTGGTGCGCCCCAAGCTTTGAGTCAGCTTCGGGAAGTTTACCAAGATTTAGACAAAGCCGAAGCGATTTCTAAGAACGATCCAGAACTAAATCTACTGAAGGGCTACATGGACTTAATGGTGGCAGTTAACTTGCCTTTTGCTAGCCCACAGCAGGCGATTGAACGGTTGGAAAAAAATGCGGCTCCTCCGTATCTTGCGGATCGGGGTATTGCCATAGGGTATCGGGATTTAAAACAGTACACTCAAGCGCTGGATTATACTAATCGTGCTTTGAAGATGACATCTGATAACCCAGAGTTGTATTATCTTAAAGCTCAAATTCTTCGAGAACAGTCGAGAAAAGAGAAAAACCAACAACTACTGCAAGAGGCGATCGCTAATTTTGACAAAGCACTCGTTAAAAAATCTCAACTGCCGACTGGTTTGGTGAAACAAATTGAACACGAACGGGGCAGTGCTTCTAACAGCCTTTCTGCTGGCTAGAACCGCTACCTTGGAATCAAAAATTAAAAATTAAATCCGAATGCTAGTCTGAAAACCGCGTCCCGTGTGCTAGTGAGCAGGCGGCATTCAAAGCAGGGAGGAAGAGAATCAATTGAATCTACTTTCTCCCTTTTGCATGTCCACGCATCTTCTTGGTCCCCGACTCTTCTACAATTGGTTTTGAGTAATTTCGGTAATGAAGACAGAATGCAGGTACAGTTCCGCGAGATTAATCCTTTTGATATGTGGATTTGGCTGAAGTTCAGCACAGTTCCTTCAGAGCGCGAAAAGCAGTATGTAGAAGAGGTTTTCAATTCTTGGTTTTATCTGGGTAAGTTGGGTGCATTTAATGCCGAAAATCTCCAAGTACAGGAAACGGGGTTAGATATCAGCTATATGGATTATGACCAAGAGGGGTACAATAAAAGCCTGCTGGCGCTGATGCACAACATGGGTGAGCTTGAGTATCAAGGGACTTGGGCGCGTTGCTGGTTTGACTTGGGCACTTCTGATGCGATCGCCCTAGATATTTTAATCAATGGTCTCATGCAGCTCAGTGAGGAATATGTAACTCTTGAGCAATTGTACATTGGCGGCGAAAATGAAGATTGGTCTGTCGAGGATAGTGAAAGTCGTCCTTCGTTTATTTACGATAATTAGAGCGATAACAATGCACAAATCAGGGGAAATTCGTGTCCTAGTCTTGGGACTGATTCGGGATGGCGAACGGATCTTTATCTCCGAAGGTTACGATCCAACTAAGCAACAAACTTTTTACCGAGCGATGGGCGGTGGTGTTGACTTTGGTGAAACGAGTTTAGAAGCTCTCAAACGTGAATTTACTGAAGAAATCCAAGCAGAATTAACAAATATTCACTTCTTGGGTTGTTTAGAGAATATATTTACTTACGATGGTCAGCCAGGTCACGAAATTATTTTGCTTTATAAATGTGATTTTACTGACCCAAAGTTTTATCAACTCCAAGAGTTAGTATTTGCTGAGGGTGAACGAAAAAAGATAGCTTTGTGGGTAAATATTTCCCGCTTCAAATCAGGAGAATTAAAGCTATTCCCAGTGCAGTTTTTTGACTATTTGTAAATTTATAAATTTAATTTCAGCAATTAGCACTCTACCTCCTGTAAGCTGTCTGCTGTATTGTTCTTGCCTAGAAAATAAATTTTTCTGACAAACCTTATGCTATTCTGAGGATAGTAGAAGCCCCCCAATTCCGGCGTGGAATCAATTGAAAATCCGCGCATTTAAGGTACCTACTATCCGTAGATATCCAAGCAGATAAATTGTTGTGACTACGATGAAAGATCTAGTTTGACCTAGTTGCAACTTATTATGGAGTTATAAAAAGAGCAAACAGTATGGCTTGCTCTTATTAATCCAAAAACTCAAATCAAATAAGGAAATAACTCTCCTATAGTTAAGATCCCATAAAGTCTTAAAATATTCTTAAAATCGGCTTTATCCCTTGACCGTCAAATTTATACGTACCAACCCGGAATTATTATGGCTATCGGCTACGTCGCACTTGTACTCCACGCACATCTACCCTTCGTCCGTCACCCGGAGAGTGACTACGTGCTGGAAGAAGAATGGCTTTATGAAGCCATCACCGAAACTTACATTCCTTTACTGCGAGTATTTGAAGGTTTAAAGCAAGACGGCGTTGACTTTAAAATCACTATGAGCATGACACCACCTCTAGTGTCGATGCTTCGCGATCCATTACTACAAGAACGCTATGAAGAACACTTAGCCAAACTCGAAGAACTTATTGCAATGGAAGCAGAGCATAATGTCCATAACGGTCATATGCACTATTTAGCTGAATATTACATTGCAGAGTTTAAGGCAACGCGAGAAATTTGGGAACGACATAAGGGAGACTTGGTAACAGCTTTTAAGCAGTTTCAAGATACGAATAACCTGGAGATTATCACATGCGGTGCTACCCACGGTTATTTGCCTCTGATGAAAATGTATCCGCAAGCTGTTTGGGCGCAAATTCGAGTAGCCTGCGAACACTACGAGGAAAACTTTGGTCGTCCGCCTAAAGGCATTTGGTTGCCAGAATGCGCCTACTATGAAGGTGTCGAGCGGATGTTAGCTGATTCAGGTTTGCGTTACTTCCTGACAGATGGACATGGCATACTTTACGCCCGTCCGCGTCCTCGCTTTGGTACCTATGCGCCAATCTTTACAGAAACTGGTGTCGCTGTCTTCGGTCGAGATCATGAATGCTCCCAGCAAGTGTGGTCTTCAGAGGTTGGCTACCCAGGTGCTGCAGAATATCGCGAGTTTTACAAAGACTTGGGTTGGGAGGCAGAATATGAGTACATCAAGCCATACATCATGCCCAACGGTCAACGTAAAAATACGGGTATTAAGTATCATAAGATTACTGGTCGTGGTTTAGGACTTGGAGATAAAGCACTTTACGATCCATACTGGGCTAGGGAAAAAGCTGTAGAACACTCCGCGAACTTCATGTATAATCGAGAGCGGCAGGTGGAAAATCTCTATGGGATGATGCAACGTCCGCCGATTATCGTTTCTCCCTACGATGCAGAGTTATTCGGACATTGGTGGTACGAAGGTCCCTGGTTCATCGATTACCTGTTCCGTAAGTCATGGTACGATCAAAACACGTATGATATGACACACTTGGCAGATTATTTACGAGCACATCCAACTCAGCAAGTTTGCCGTCCTTCTCAATCTAGTTGGGGTTATAAAGGATTTCACGAGTATTGGTTGAACGAGACAAATACGTGGATTTACCCTCATTTACATAAAGCCGCAGAGCGAATGATCGAACTAGCGCGGCGGGAACCAACAGATGAGTTAGAATGGAGGGCACTCAATCAAGCGGCGAGGGAATTGCTGTTAGCGCAATCTTCTGACTGGGCTTTTATTATGCGAACAGGGACGATGGTTCCCTATGCAGTCAGACGAACGCGATCGCACCTCATGCGCTTAAATAAACTTTACGAAGAAATTAACATCGGTAAAATCGACAGCGGTTGGTTGGAAAAAGTCGAGTCAATGGACAACATCTTCCCCAACATCAACTACCGCGTTTATCGTCCTTTGTAGTTGCCTCATGCAAAGCAGTAGGTAGGGCATATGCCCCTACTTACTTCTATAAAATATCTGGATCAATATTTAATTCCCTGAGTTTAGCGGCTAATCGCTGCGCTTTCTCTTCAGCAGCTTTTCGTGCAGATGCTTCTTCCTCAAAGCTAAAGAGAGTTTTATTTGTGACTGGATCGTAGAAACGCATTTCGCTCCTCTTTAGTCGTAACTCCAGTCCCAAGACTTCACTGGCTAAAGAAACTGTACCATCTGGTAGAGTAGTAGTTGCAACTGGCACATAATTCCCATCAATTAGGCGTAAGCCTTGGAGCACAGGAGTGAGATAATCACCTGTCGGATCGTATTGGTAATATTCTCTGACTTCCAAAAAGGCGTAAATTCCTTTTTTTGCACCTTGGTCTTTACTGCGTGTGCTTTTTGAGGTAATCTCTAGGACAAAATCAGGGGTTTGATTATTTTCTTCCCAAGTTTTATAACTGCGACGCTGGCGATTTTCTACACCAAACACCACAAATACATCTGGTGCGACAACTGACTCTGGATTTCCCTGTTCGTAGTAAATAAATAAATTACCAGAAACGTACACGTCAGGACGGTTTTGAAAGTAAACTCCCAGCACTTTTGGAGCATAGAGTAGATATTCTCGTGTTTGGTCACTTTCAGCCATCGGCTTACCGTCCTCGTCGGGATATTCAATCAGGGTAATAGGAATATACTCTACTGTGACTGTCATGGGAAATCCCTCAACTCATCTGGTGCTAAGTTTAATTTAGCAGTAGTTTGCGGCTGTATTCTGAACAGTATTGTGACTTTTCTCTCGCTAGAGAACTTAGTCCTCTTCTTCCTCCACAGAGTCTTCTAACTTACATTCAGCAAGTAGTTCTTTTACACTGCCAACTTTCAGCCTGAATCCGCGTAACTTTAGTTCGCGGTGTTGGCTCAATTTCAGGAAAATCACCATCTGTAACTTTTTTAGAAAAGACGTGATAACAATCATTGTTATCACCTTCTTTACGAGGAAATCCCAACCAAACAATAATAATAATTTTTTGTTTCTTAAATGCTCTAAAAAATAGTCGATAACGAGCAGGTAGTCCCATTTTCTTGAGACGACCGTACTTGTGTAAAGGTTTTTGCAGAATAAAGTGCGAGGCAAAAGGGTCTTGAGGAATTTTTTCTTTTATTCCAATATCCAAAGCTTTTAATAACTTTACGTCTGGATGTTTAATAAAATCTTCTTTATTTAACTTAGTTTTTAAAACACGAACACGATTAAATAATTTTCTCCACTGCTCGTTAAACAATGGGTAGAAAAAAATTTTCCATCCATCGTAGGTGAATGGACTCATGAGTCTACAATGACATCAGCAAGTAGTTCATCCATCTCATCACTCATTTCCTTAGTGTAAGGAACAAGCTTAGAAGGATTTTTAATTGCATCTTTCATGAGGAAGTCAAGAAACAGACTCATCATAAGAGCTTCATCTTCATCTACACCCTCAACGCCATCAGTTTCTAATCGAACTAAGAAAGTGTTGTCTGACAATACTTCTATGTAACCTGAAGCGTTAGCTATATGAGGATGCTCTTTGGAAAAGGCTCGCGGTAAACGAAAACCATCTTGGGTACCTATCTTGGCATGAGCTATGGGATAAATTTTGGCTGCCATTTGTAT
>JAQYWP010000440.1 GCA_029379285.1 Rhizonema sp. PD38 | reverse complement strand
GATGCCCCGTGAGGACTGCGATCTGCGTGCCGTTCAAATCCCACACCCGTGCAGTTTTGTCAATGGATGTGGTGACGATGCGCTGTCCGTCTGGACTAAAACTGGCACTGTTGACAAAGCCCTGATGCCCCGTGAGGACTGCGATCTGCGTGCCGTTCAAATCCCACACCCGTGCAGTATTGTCAGCAGATGTGGTGAGGATGCGCTGTCCGTCTGGGCTAAAACTGGCACTGTAGACACTGCCCTGACGCCCCGTGAGAACTGCGATCTGCTTGCCGTTCAAATCCCACACCCGTGCAGTATTGTCCCATGATGTGGTGACGATGCGTTGTCCGTCTGGGCTAAAACCGGCACTGTTGACATTGCCCTGATGCCCCGTGAGGACTGCGATCTGCTTGCCGTTCAAATCCCACACCCGTGGAGTATTGTTCCATGATGTGGTGACGATGCGCTGTCCGTCTGGGCTAAAACTGGCACTTCTGACTTTGTCCTGATGCCCCGTGAGGACTGCGATCTGCTTACCGTTCAAATCCCACACCCGTGCAGTTTTGTCAGCGGATGCAGTGAGGATGCGCTGTCCGTCTGGGCTAAAACTGGCACTTCTGACTTTGTCCTGATGCCCGGTGAGGACAGCGATCTGCTTGCCTTTCAAATCCCACACCCGTGCAGTTTTGTCATCGGATACAGTGACGATGCGCTGTCCGTCTGGGCTAAAACTGGCACTTCTGACTTTGTCCTGATGCCCAATAAGTTGAGTCCGCTCTTGGATATTGTCTAGAATTGTTTGTAAAGCCAGTATCGGGCTGGCAGCTGGATATTTTTCTAAAGGGCGTCCGTCTTTAACTAGTTCTTTTAACCTTTGTCCCGCATCCATCGCTGATAGTAATGGTTCTATTTGTTGAAAGTCAAACTGCCGTAAAGCACTAAGTGCTGCTTGTTCAAGTCTGGTGCCTTCCTGTGCAACTTTAGCCTCTTTAAGGGCTTGGGTTTGTGCTGTTTGTGCTTGTTGGAGGCTGACGAGAGCTGTTTGAACTTGTGCTTGGGCTTGCACAGCTTGTCCTTTCGCTTGACTTACTTTTTTCTCTGCCAAACTTACTTTTTGTTGTGCTTCCTTAGTTCTTTGTGCTTCTTCAAGCTTGACACTTTGCAAATTCTTTTTAGAATCAGCTAATTGTAGTTCCGATTGTTCAACTTTCTTTTCTGCCTCTTTTTGTTTTCCTTGCGCGACTTTAGAATTCTCTTCTGCTTGTTGCTGTACTCGCTGGGCTGTTTCCGCTTGTTTGTTGGCGACTATTTTATCTTGATTCGCTTTCTGGATGGCTTGTTTTGCCTTACCTAGTTCTGATATGGCAGAAAGTTTTTGTTGATTTGCTTGCTCGCGTTGTGATATGGCAGAAAGTCTTTGTTGATTAGCCTGCTCGCGTTGTGATATGGCAGAAAGTTTTTGTTGATTAGCCTGCTCGCGTTGTGATATGGCAGAAAGTCTTTGTTGATTTGCTACGCCTGCTAGTGCGACGGCAATGCTTGCCCCAATTACCGACAATGCCAATATTATACTTCCAATTAGAATTTGCCGCTTGGATCTGCGTTGCGCCTCGATTAATTCTAATTTTTGGCTGGCAGATATGAACTGGTAATCTTCATCACTCAAACTTTTTCCCTCCGCCCATTTCAGGGTTTCCTGCAATGAAAGCCCTCGCAACAAGCGTGATTCATCTTGATAACCCGAATCTACCCAAGCTCTCAGTGCTTCTGCATAGGGGCGCAAAGAAGCTAGTGTTTTTTCCAGCCAACTCTGATTAAAAACTGCCGCATAAATACGATTGTAAGCTTTCAGTTTTCCTTCATGTCTGACAACCAATCCTGAGAGCCGCAATTCGATTTGTTCAATACTCCCATCTGCTGAAATTGCCCTCTGTTGCAAAACTTGCTGATATAATCCCAATAGGCGACCTGTCCTCTGTCCACCGCTTCGTAAAATGCGATCGCTTATCGTCTTCAAATGCTCTGGTTCATCCTGAGCCTCCCAGTTAGAAATTACCTTTGTTTGTACCAACTGCTCCACCCACTGAGCAACCCTATCCTCAGGAATCGGCTCATCAACATTTTGAATCAGCTGACAAAGTTTCTGACTCAAAAACGGATGTCCCCCTGTCCAATCCAAGACTGCCTGCAACACAGCTTTAGGATTCCTGGCTTTAACTGCCAAACCTTGAGCTAAGGGTTTAGCTGATTCTAAATCAAAGCCCGTCAATTCAATCGCTCTACCAACATTAAATGGTGTGCGCCGCCTGTCTTGAATCAAATCTGAGGGAGTTGCCACCCCGAGCAGGGCAAACGTGAGTCGTCGATATTCCAACTTATCGGCTCGATTATTATAACAGTCACGGATGACAGCAAAAAAGTCGTCTAAGTTAAACTTGAGGCTGAGAACACTGTCGATTTCGTCGATAAAAATGACTAAGTTTTGCTCAATCGACTTCAGTAAAACAGATTCAATAAACTTGCTGAATAACGATACTGGAGATAGCTTTGCCTGACTCAACCACCATTTGTCTAAATCAAATTGTTGATTCAAATTGAGACTGTTTGCTATCCGATCAATAACTCCAGCGTACCACTGCTCTGGAGTAGTATCCGATGCACCAATGGCTGTAATGTCAACAGCAGCACAGGCAATGCCTTCAGAGCGTAGCCGTTGCATAGTTCTCACTCGCAAGCTCTTCCACCCGAATAGGTTACCAGAAGATGTTTTCTAGCCAGTCGTTTGTCAATTATCTATCTCCCAATCTTCAATCAGCAAGTTATGAACGCGCTTAAATTCTCTAGTGTTATGGGTTATGAGGGTTAAGTTATTTGTCATTGAGATCGCGGCAATTTGTAAATCATAAGCCCCGATTGGAGTGCCTAATACTTCTAGCCCAGAGCGAATCATTCCAAATGTGATTGCTGCGAGATCGTCAAAAGGTAGTGATATAAATTGAGCTAAAAATTCTTGCTGTAAGGTAAGATTACGTTGTGGATTTGCACTTTTCATTGCACCATAAAATAATTCAGCTTTGACGATTGAGCAAACAGCAATCTCTCTAATAGCAGTGGATTCCAGTTTCTACTTTAAGGTATAATTTTTACCACATACATAATCTTCTCAAGTCTCTTATCATCCACCCCTCTCCCAAACTTGGGAGAGAGGCGCCTGGTGAGGGAGCGAATCTATGAGACATAATTAAGAATCACTATAATTCGTGACACATCGTAAAAAGTGCTGGCGCTTTGGGTAGCGAATGACTAACCATAATAATTGCGCCGCACTTATCATTTTTTTCTTTTTTTTGTTTAAGTCCTGTAATTGAACTAGATTGCGGGTAACACTAAATAGTCACTCCATATTTCTTACCAATTTCACTCAGTTTGGCAAACTGTTCTTGCGATGCTTGAGTCAGTTTTTCTTCTGGCGGTTGTGATTTTTTCTTGCTTTGTGGGACTAAATACAAAACGTAAAGCGAAATAAAATCCACTATCAGCCCTAAACCAGGTAAAGCACGTTTGTCAGCTTGTTGTCCTGCGACAACAATCGCCATACCACCTTCTATGGTGTTCCTTGTCGCTTCAACAAATTGAGAGATCAGTTCTTGAATGTAATCTCCTGGAGAAAGATTCTCTAACTTTTGAGGATTTGGATCAAATTTGTATCCTGATGCTGTTGCTTGTTCTAAAACGCACCATTGTGTAAACTCTTGCAGTGCTGCATCAGGAAGGTTCGGGAGGTATTGGTGTAATGTTGATTCTGACATAATGAATGGGGGGGGGAGTGTGTCGCGAGTTTTAATTTACATAACACCCTCGTAAAACCAATATCATGTGAAGCTCGCGCGAAGCTCGTTGGGCGGAAATTTCCGTCCCACAGACTTCACATGAAATCAGCCTGTACAGGAGGAAGCGATTCTGCCATAACTGCCAAGAGCTTTGGTACGAGGCGCGGAAACTTGGCTAAAAACGAGAGCCAGTGAATTACGCAGTCCGAAAACGTGCTAACTCTTCGCCGGTTTTAGCATCATGGGCGTGAACGGTGCAAACTAGACAAGAATCAAAAGAACGTGCGACATGACCAACTTCTACCGGATCGGTTGGGTCATTAATAGGTATGCCTACCAAAGCTTCCTCAATGGGACCGCGTATTCCTTCCGCGTCGCGGGGGCCGATATTCCAGGTACTGGGAGCCATAATCTGGTAATTTTTAATCTTACCGCCTTCTATTTCTACCCAGTGACAAAGGGAACCCCGAGATGCTTCGGTTGCACCCCAACCGCGTCCATCTTTTTCTTTGGGTTTGATATACCAGGGGTCATTTAACCGGAACTCTCGCAAACAGTGTTCGGCTTGGCGATACAACTTGACAACTTCGTGAACTCGTGCTAACTGACGTAGATGGATACTAGCACCACCCATTTCCTTGAAGGCATTGAGGATAAATCCGTCATAATGTTGCCAAGACTCACCATGTTTTCCACCGGCTACCAACTGACGTGCTAAGGGTCCGGCTTCTAAACGTCCGTAGTCTTGGTGAAGCACAGCACTCGACCAAGAATAGGCGTTGTTAAAGTCTTTGTCGTTCTTTTGAGTGGGTTTGGTTGTGCGATCAAAGGGGTGAACATTCTTTGTCCCTTCGTCATACCAAGAGTGAGTTGTATTCTCACGCACAAAAGTATGATCCATCAAAGTGTGAGTGTCGGTGAAACTGTTGTACACTCCACTTTTCATAATCATAGCAGCATTTCGGCCAGCAATTGTCGGCTTTTGGTATTTGTCTTCATGAGGTAAATATCCCCAGGTGATATACTTACCAACGCCAGCGCCATATTGATCTAAACCGATATCTAAACCCATACGCCAATAAAAACCTAGGTCAGATTCGCGGTGATTGAGGTCTTCATCCAGCCACGTCATGAAGTCATCATAAGTCTTGATTTGTTCGTAACGTTCTAAAGAACAACCTAACCACACTGGTTCTAACCAATTGGTACGGAAATATTCCAGAATCGCCCAAGCGCGGGTCATGTCTGTTAAGGTGGGAGCGCACATCACTCCACCAGGAACCATATAACTAGAATGGGGCCATTGACCACCTAATAGTGCGTAAATTTCTACGGGTTTGCCAGAAATTGTAATGCCAATTTCGTATGACTTACCTGTAAAGGCGGCAAAGCGTCTACAAGCTTCTTCATAAAAGCGACTACTTCGGTATTTTTTATTAGTTAAGTCAATGGCAAATAGACCGTAAAAATATCGGGGGATGCTTTGAATTGTTTCAACAATTTGACCTAAATTTCTTGCTAAAATTGCGTTGCGTGGAACTTCTGTTTCCCAAGCGGTATCCAATGCCCAAGATGCACATGTCAGATGAGATCCGCCGCAAATTCCACAAACGCGGGGTGTCACAATTAATCCTGCTTGGGGGTCTTTACCGCGCAGGATTACTTCAAATCCTCGGAAGAGTTCGGCATGTGTCCAAGCGTTGATGACTTGCCCATTCGCTATTTCTACACGGACATCTAAATCGCCTTCAACTCTCCCGACAGGAGAAATGTCTAATGTTTGAGTTGTCATGTTTGTTAGTTGTTGATTGTTAATTGCAATTAACTATTAACCATTCTTTAAACTGTAAAAAAGTCTTCTTCTGCCCAAGCTGGCATTGCATCTTTTGCTACCATCGTGAGGACGGCGTAGTCTTTCTTTTTGACTCCTGGTGGTAATTCTTTAGGAACTCCCATCACAGTTCGTGTCTTAAAGACGGTTCCTGGTTCGAGGTCAAAGAAGGGAAATTCTGGTTCGGTACAACCTAAACAAGGCATTCCGGCACGGGTTTTGGAGGAGACGCGGTTCCATAAAATGCGGTTGCAAGAAGAGTGAGTCATGGGGCCGCGACAACCTAAGTCGTAGAATAGGCATCCTTTGCGCTGCCCAAATTCGGCTGTGGTTGCTTTGTAAGCAAAGTGGATGTTACGGGTACAACCTGTTTGGGTAAAGGTGTTAAAGAAGGTTTGCGGGCGATGCAGTTCGTCGAGGGTAATGTCGGATATTCTACCTGTGGCGATCGCAACTAATATTTGGGTGATCCAATCGGGATGACTGGGACATCCGGGAATGTTGATGACGGGTAATCCTGATCTTGATCGGAAATGTTTTCCTAAAAAACCGCCTTCTTGACGTCTGAGAAATTGCAATCCTTGTGATTCGCTAGGATTGGGTGCTATGGCAGGAATTCCTCCCCATGTAGCGCAGTCTCCCACAGCGACGACGAAATTTGCAACTTTGGATAAGTCAGAAAGCCATCGATTCATGGGGCGATCAGCAAAACGATTCCATTCGCCTGTGCCGTTGGGGGCGTTAACAACTGTACCTTCAAATACCAAAATATCTAAGGGTATTTTGCCGAAAACGCAATCCCACAAAATTTCCTGTAAGTTTGGACCTAGTTCAAAGCCTAAGGAAGGATGCCAAAGTACTTTAAAGCCGAAGTCGGCGATCAGATCGCAGGCTGTCGGTTCTTCAGCGTTGAGGAATGACATGGTGTTGCCTGAACAAGCACCACCTTGAAGCCATAGTAAGTTAGTCATCGGCTATCTTTTTTCTCTTTGATTCCGTTTTTGACGTGGTGTA
Organism: Rhizonema sp. PD38; assembly: GCA_029379285.1. Classification (GTDB taxonomy): domain Bacteria; phylum Cyanobacteriota; class Cyanobacteriia; order Cyanobacteriales; family Nostocaceae; genus Rhizonema. The sequence continues at coordinate 366 of JAQYWP010000440.1, read as the reverse complement.
TGGGAACCCTAATGATTGATAGTTGTTGGATTAGGAGAATAGAGCGCATTAGAGATGGAGTGGAAATAAATTATGCGCTCAGGCCAAATTCTTTGTAGAGACGTTTCAAAGAGCGCGTCTCTACATCATTGTCGGAGAGAACTATTATATCAACTGCTAAGACCTAAGAACGTGATCGCCAAGAATATAGATTAGCTTTGTTCATAAACTCTTTGGGATTGTGGTATGTGAGTTTTTACATTAATTTCTAAGCTCGCGGCGATTCAAGTATAAAGTTCCTGTGGAACACTCTTTTTTAGCATCCCTGACACCTTTATACCCTAAATTAGGTGAACATTTTTGGATAGTTTTACCTGGGTCTAATTC
>JAQYWP010000439.1 GCA_029379285.1 Rhizonema sp. PD38 | reverse complement strand
AGTCAACTATATAAAGGGAAAAAATTATGATGCTGACTGAACGGTTTAAAAAGTTTACAATCTTACATTCAAATGATATGCATGGAAACTTTCTAGCAGAGGTTACGGGTTTAGAAGAGGGTCATGTTATTGGTGGAATGTCCCTACTTTCCGGATATATCAATAAGGTGCGCTCTGAAGAGAAAAACGTGCTTTTTGTCATTTCTGGTGACATGCTTCAAGGTTCTACGATTGATTCGGAATATAAAGGTCTTTCAACCATAGAAATTATGAATTACCTAGCTCCTGACGTAGTAACTTTGGGGAACCACGAATTAGATTATGGGTTGCCTCACTTACTTTTCCTAGAAAAAATGGCAAATTTTCCGATAGTGAATGCCAACTTGTATATCAAAAAATATAATAAACGATTGATGAATCCTTATCTAATCCTCAATGTAGATGGATTTGATATTATGTTCATCGGGATTGTTACTGAAGAAGCTTTAAAGACATTAAAACGTGATAGGAGTATTGGCACTTTTGTAAGTCTTGAAGATGCCGCATCAGAAGTTGGGAAAATTTGCAATGCGTACAAAAATGATGACATTGACCTAACAATCCTCATGACACATATCGGTTTTGAAGAGGATATAAAATTAGCGGAGTTGCTAAACCCAGAATGGGGTGTGGATATGATAATTGGGGGACACTCCCATACGTTTTTAGAACAACCTGCCCAAGTTAACAATATTCTTATCGCACAAGCCGGAGTTGGCACAGACCAAATTGGACGTTTCGATATTATAGTTGATGACGATACCAACAGCATTGTTGAATGGAAATGGCAGCTCCTGCCTGTGGATAGTAATCTGGCTTCGCCAGATCCGGAAATCGAAAAGCTCATTGGTACCTTCAAAGATGAGGTAGATCGCAAATATAATCGATTGATAGGAAGATTAGCACGTAAGCTAACTCATCCTAGGCGTGAAGAAGAAACCGAATTGGGTAACTTAATCGCTGATATTTTTGCCCAACAAGATAAGTTTGATGTAGTGTTTGTAGCTAGTAGTATAATCCGTAGCTCAGAATTAGGACCGCTAGTTACATTAGAGGATATTACAACAGTTTTTCCATACAAAAATGCTCTCTACAAATGTAGCGTGACTGGGGCAACACTCACCAAAATATTTAAACATATTATGAGACTGGAAAACAGAATACCAATGAAAGGTCAGTATTTTCAGGTTAATCAAGGTATTAGAGCAGTGTATAGAGACGCTGAAAGCAGGCTGGAATCTTTAAGTATTAATGAACAATCTGTACAAGACGAGAAACAATACACCATCTGTATAGATGACTATCGTTACGAAAATTCGGATCTGCATCTAGGCATAACGCAAGAAGAATTAACAAAACTAGCTAACCCTAAGGTAATCTCAACATCCTTCCAAGATGTTCTAGAAGAATATTTTAGCCATCATCAAAATCTTAACAGCTATATCGAAGGAAGATTGCTTTACAAGTAGGGTTGTAAATACTTGGCGCTGTGATCTACTTTTCTATTGTGAGTAGATCACACCCACGTAAGGCGCTCGCCCCAATGATACTCCCGAACCGATGTACGATTACCTTCTTTCTCTGCGTTCTTGGCGCGGGCAGTCGCTTCAAGTCGGCGGAGCCGCCCAACGCGCTGCCCTTGTCTTGGCGGTTTATCTAACCAGTATTCTTCTGGCGGTTTGGGAGTAGTTACATTTTTACCACGTTTGTCTGGACAAGCACTTTAATATGTACCATCTAGCAGTTGACATTAATTATGGTATTTTCTACCATAATTAGGAAAAGCATTTATTGTAAGGTCGTTTCATGACAACTTTCCCTATGTCGGACACTCAGCATGATTTGTCGAGGCAAGAACTGACGTTGTCTACTATTGATTACAGTCTGCTTACCGATCTTTACCAGTTGACGATGGCAGCTTGTTATACGGGTGAGTGTATCGAACAACGATGGGCAAGTTTTGAGCTGTTCGTGAGGCGACTGCCAGAAAATTTTGGTTATTTAATTGCGATGGGGCTGGAGCAGGCGTTGGAATATTTAGAAAATTTCCACTTTAGTCCGTCTCATATAGCAGCTTTAAAGGCGACAGGAATTTTTGCTCATGCTCCTGATCGCTTTTGGACACTGCTTGCAGATACCCGTTTTGCTGGCGATGTTTGGGCAGTACCGGAAGGAACAGCAGTTTTTGCTACCGAACCACTCTTGCGGGTGGAAGCACCACTTTGGCAAGCGCAACTCGTCGAAACTTACTTACTTAATACCCTCAATTACCAGACTTTGATTGCGACACGGGCAGCGAGATTGCGCGATGTTGCCGGGGAACAAGCAACGCTGCTGGAATTTGGCACAAGACGGGCATTTAGTCCCCAAGCATCTTTGTGGGCAGCGCGGGCAGCTTTGGCAGCAGGTTTGGATGCGACATCAAACGTGTTAGCTGCGCTACAGTTGGGACAGCAGCCAAGTGGTACAATGGCTCATGCTTTAGTTATGGCGCTATCGGCAGTAGAAGGAAGTGAAGACCAAGCCTTTACTGCATTCCATCGTTATTTTCCCGGTGCATCATTATTGATTGATACTTACGATTCAATCGCTGCCGCCCAACGGTTGTCAGCAAAAGTTAGATCGGGAGAAATCAAGTTAGCTGGGGTGAGGATTGACTCGGGTGATTTGCTTGCTTTGTCAATAGAGGTGCGATCGCTTCTTCCGGGGGTGCCAATTTTCGTGAGTGGCGATATAGACGAGTGGGAAATAGCCAGACTCAAAGCGAATGGTGCTCAAATTGACGGTTACGGGCTGGGAACACGACTGGTGACAGGTTCACCTGTAAACGGAGTCTATAAACTTGTGGAGATTGATGGTATTCCAGTGATGAAACACTCAAGTGGCAAAGTAACATATCCGGGACGTAAGCAGGTTTTTCGCTTCAGTGAGAAAGGACATATCACAGACAAGTTGGCATTGGCAAGTGAGAGTTCAAAAGAAGGAAAACCTTTGTTAGAGCTTGTCGTTGAGAAAGGTAAACGACTGCAACGGCTAGAAAGTTTGGCAGACATTAGGCAACGTACCATTGCTTCAGTTGCTAGTTTACCTATGGAAACAAGACAACTGGATTCTGCTGTATCAGCAGTAGTGACAATTTCTGGGGAATTACAAAAGTTAACTGAGGAAACAAAGAAACGAACTGTAAAGTCATGAGTGGAGACGCACTCCTACACGACGACGTTTTCTATCGCCAACTCTTAACAACTAACAACCACCAAATATCAAATATGAGAATTGCTTTGTTTGGTACTTCTGCCGATCCGCCGACTGCTGGGCATCAGACAATTATCAAGTGGTTGTCAGAGCATTATGATTGGGTAGCAGTGTGGGCGGCGGATAATCCATTTAAGTCTCATCAAACACCTTTGTCACATCGAGTGGCAATGCTGCAATTGTTAATTGCGGAGATAACGCCACAACAGAATATTGGTTTGGAACAGGAATTAAGTGCGATGAGAACACTGGAAACACTTGAGAAAGCAAAAAGGCTTTGGCTTGAAGCGACGTTCACATTAACAATCGGTTCGGATTTACTCACTCAACTGTCCAATTGGTATCAAGTTGAAAATTTGTTACAGGAAGTGCAATTATTAGTAGTGCCGCGTTCTGGATATGCAATAAATGAGTTGAGTTTGGAAAAAGTCCGCCAGCTGGGAGGCAAGATTGCGATCGCCAATTTTACAGGTCCAGAAGTCTCCTCTACAGCGTATCGTGAAAATGGCGACAAGGAAGCCCTAACATCGCCTGTCTTTGACTATATTCATCAACAGCATTTATACGAATCTTTTTCCAAAAACTCTACTTTTTGAGTCAGCACTTAAAATATCAGTACTTCAAAACTGAGTTAAGAATGAAATTTTGCATACATGAGCCTTACAAGTTATGAGGACACAATAGCTAACGGCTGAATGCTTTCTTTGAACAATGAGTTCCTATGCCAGCACCCAACCAAATAAAATTTACATCTCTTCTCAATCAACAACCTCTCGCTGATTTCAAGGTTGGTGTTGATAACGTGATTTTTTCTGTAGATACTACCCAGAATCGCCTGTTAGTTCTATTAATTATGCGACAGCAGGAACCATTTTCCAATTTTTGGGGACTTCCCGGTACTTTGGTGCGTCAGGGCGAGTCACTTGAAGATGCTGCCTATCGCATCTTGGCTGAGAAAATTCACGTTAAAAATCTTTATTTGGAGCAATTGTACACTTTTGGCGGACCGAATCGCGATCCTCGAGAAGCCACCGACAGTTATGGTGTGCGTTATCTATCTGTGAGTTATTTTGCTCTAGCCCGGTTTGAGGAAGCAGAATTGATTGCCAATATCACAGAAGCTGCTTGGTATCCTGTAAAACAGGTACCTAAATTAGCTTTTGATCATAATGAGATTCTAGCATACGGACACAGGCGCTTGCGAAATAAGTTGGAGTACAGTCCTGTGGCTTTTGAAGTATTACCTGAAACGTTTACTTTAAATGATTTGTACCAACTGTACACTACAGTTTTAGGTGAAAATTTTTCAGATTATTCTAACTTTAGAGCCAGGTTACTAAAGTTAGGTTTTTTATATGATACTGGAATTAAGGTGTCACGAGGTGCCGGTCGTCCTGCTAGTTTGTATCGGTTTGATGCGGAAGCTTTTGCTTTGTTAAAGGATAAACCTTTGGTGTTTATTTAACATCAGCATTCAGCCATTATACATTCCTGATCTTGCCGTTATAACTTGTTTGAGTGTTCAAGCAAGCTTGAAACAGCTAGCGGTGTCACGAATGAAACGAGTTCCTCTATTTGTGGAAGATTTCATAGAGAAATCTGCTAAATTTGTTACAAAATCTGTTTTTTATCCAATTCAAAATCTAAAATATAAAAATGAAAATTGCGATCGCCCAACTTAATCCTACGATTGGTGATTTACCTGGGAATGCCCAGAAAATTCTCTTATTAGCACAACAGGCAGCAGCACAAGGTGCCCGTTTGTTTTTAACACCAGAACTTTCTTTATGTGGCTATCCACCACGAGATTTACTGATAAATCCTGGTTTTTTACAGGCAATGGACGTGGCATTGCAACAATTGGCAAGAGATTTACCCCCACAATTAGCTGTATTGGTAGGAACAGCACAAGAGAATTCTAAAGCTCATAGTAATGGCGGGAAAACTTTATTTAATAGTATTGCTTTATTGAGACAGGGATCTGTACAGCGATTTTTTCATAAGCGGCTTCTGCCTACCTACGATGTTTTTGACGAGAACCGCTATTTTGAACCGGGTTTACAAGCTAACTACTTCACTCTAGATAACATCAATATTGGTGTGACGGTTTGTGAAGATTTATGGAATGATGAAGAATATTGGGGAAAACGAACCTACGCGATAAATCCGATTGCTGAGTTAGCAGTGCTGGGTGTGGATTTGACTGTAAATTTATCTGCTTCACCCTATAGCGTTGGTAAGGCGGGTTTTCGCGAAGCAATGCTAACACATAGTGCAGTGCGTTTTCAGCAACCGATTATTTATGCGAATCAGGTTGGGGGAAATGATGACTTAATTTTTGATGGAGGCAGTTTTGCTTTGAATCGTCAAGGTGAAGTTGTGTTTCGCCTTCCTGCTTTTAAGACAGATTTGCAGATAATTGAATTTGATGAAGCCCAACAGGATTTACGTCATGGTTTTGTTACGCCAAGATATAAGTCGGAAGATGAGGAAATTTGGCACGCTTTAGTCTTGGGATTGCAAGATTATACTCGTAAGTGTGGTTTTTCTAAAGTCGTTTTGGGTCTGAGTGGCGGCATTGATTCTTCATTAGTCGCAGCGATCGCCACTGCGGCACTAGGTAAAGAAAATGTTTTTGGTGTCCTCTTGCCTTCTCCTCACAGTTCCGATCATTCCATCACCGATGCTTTAGCGTTAGCAGAAAATCTCGGCATTAAAACTCAAATATTACCTATAGGTGAGTTAATGCGAGGTTATGACGACACATTAGCTGAGTTATTTGCCGACACGGAGTTTGGATTGGCAGAAGAAAACATTCAATCCCGAATTCGGGGTAACTTACTGATGGCCATCTCCAACAAATTTGGTCATCTGCTTTTATCTACTGGGAATAAGTCAGAAATGGCTGTCGGTTACTGTACCCTTTATGGCGACATGAATGGCGGATTAGCAGTGATTGCCGATGTTCCCAAAACCCGCGTTTATTCACTTTGCCACTGGTTAAATACTCAAGGCAACCTTCCGCTCACACACCTTCAAGACCGATGGAAGGGTGAAATTATTCCGCAAAACGTTCTCACCAAAGCACCCAGTGCCGAACTCAAACCAGGTCAAGTCGATCAAGACTCGTTACCATCATACGATATCTTGGATGATATTTTGCAACGCTTGATTAATAACTACCAATCAGCAGCACAAATTGCAGCCGCAGGTTACGATCCAGTACTTGTAGATAGAATTATTCAAATGGTTGCGCGTGCCGAATTTAAGCGCCGACAAGCACCTCCCGGATTAAAAATTACCGATCGCGCCTTTGGGAATGGCTGGCGAATGCCCATTGCCAGCAATTGGGTTGCTGTCAAAAATACTTATCAAAGCAAAAATATCCCGACTCCCACTCTGGTATCATTGGATGGACACAACGCCCATCCCAAAATTCAGTAATTTGTTACGTGCAGGGGAGATTGGGAGCATTTGACGTAAGTATTAAAGTCGTAAAATATGCTTGCTTAGTTTGTTCACAATTTTCCCCAATCGTGACGCGATCCGGTTAGGAATGGTGACAATTAAAAAACATCTTTTTCAACCACAAAAATAGAAAGTTGATTTACCTAATAAAGTAGTTTTGATGAGAATAGCATATGTAATTTTGGCACACAAATATCCGGAACAATTAGTACGTCTTATTTATAAACTCAACACAGATGATGTTTCTTTTTTTATACATATAGAT
>JAQYWP010000438.1 GCA_029379285.1 Rhizonema sp. PD38 | reverse complement strand
CTAGACTGTTGTAGCGAAGGCGGCTAGAAGCCGTCCTTCGCTACGTCTACGATATGATTTACTTAAGCGAGTGAACAAATCAATGCGTTGTGGAAGTGTCAAGACTTCCCTAGTAAGGACGAACCGTAACTTCTTTGACCCAATCGGAATCAATAAATTCTGGTAATAGGAGTTTTATCTGTGTCAACAATTCCGGCTTGGTTTGCCTGCTGACTGATGGGAAGAAATAACCATCTTTGCATGTGAGTGCTTGACGTGGAAACGTCACAGCCGCAAGTCCACCACGTGTTCTATATCCCGGCAAACTAGGTCTGTCAACAACACCATTGTAGTAGCGATCAACCAGCCCGTTGTAACCAGTGATTGACTCTCCTACTGTTTTTAATGTTTGTTGTGCTGTTTGCGCTGCAAGTGCTTTGTAATGTGGGTTATCTTTAAGAATTTTGTCTAATTCAGGATAAGTCGTATTGCATCGGTAAGTTTTCCATCCATGACGTAACTCGTCCCCACGCCAATATGTTGTAAAGCTCGCGGGAGAGAGTACTCTCTCCCGCAGACTTTACGTAAATGCATTTTCTAACTGTTCTAACCTTGAATAATGGGTTTGACGAGCATGGTAGATTGCTGAATTTACCAAACTGTTAGCGTGCTGACATTGATCAATCCAAAATGCTTTTTCTTCATCCGAAAAATTAGCTTTAATCGGAATTGTTCTGTACAGTTGACTCACCCCCTAAGTTTTTGTTAGTATACATCTAGCTTAAACGTCATTGCTAATTATGTCAATTAGAAAAGGTGTAAAAGGTCAAAAAAATATACCTATTTTTCACGATGAAGTAAAAGAGCGCCATACAATCGTTTTGACGCCAACAGCTTGGCTAAAATTAAAAAATATGGCCCAGAAACAAGGACTAAGTATTAGTGAAAAGATTGAACAATGGGTAAGGGACACGGAGGACTAAAGTCCGCCCCGTCGGATTTCATCCCCTGTCTAAAGACGAGGGGTTCTCATCCTCCCGTTATATTCTGATAGAAAAGAACATACGCAACAAGTTGCGTATAAAACTTTTTTTGTAATGTTAGTTGCTTGATTATTGCTAAATAGTTGTGTTGCGTAGAGTGAGAAAGACTAAAACACAAGTAGCGCGTTTCAGTGAATCGTTGCTCAGATTGCTCTTCTGAAAAATGTCAAATGACTTTATAAAAAGAATTTCAGTTTTTCAGAGCCTGCGATCGCCGCTTTGGTTTCGCTAGAACCGGATTAGCAATATTTAGCTGATTTCAATCTTTAATATCTGATATGATATCAAATCTGCACCAATACTCCCTTTTTCTCCACATCTGTAGAGGTGTTTGTACAAGAATTTTAATGTTGTAATTTTTTATCAACTGCCCTTGCTATTTCACTAAGACTATGTGAGACTACTAGAATTATTATACTAATACTTGATCAAATAACCGAAGTTTATTTGAGAAATGCTAACTCAGGTAGACAACCAAAGGGGATAAAAACTCTGCTAAAACAATTGCTCGGCAAAGCTTTCAGGTTACAGAAAAAAAAATTGAGGGGATGAAAAGCTTTAGTTTTCAAATTCACAGCCTGCCTGCAAGTTTTTAGTGTTCCACCCCAGCCTTACTTGTGCCAGATCTAACTATTGGAGGTTTTTTTTGCATGGTATCTGATCCGAATAGGGAAAGCTCATACCATTTTTGGATTTTAACCGCAGATGGACGTAGCTCAAAGTGAATCGACCTATGCAATGTTTGAAAGGAAAGTTTGAATTCTGGAAGTGCCGACTAAAAACTCGTCGTTCTCTATCATTCGTCTTTGGCTATAGCTTAGTGCTATCCACTACTCTGTTTAGTTGTCAAACACCACCAAATACTACTCAGCAGCACGGTGTTTTACCTAAGAACACCGTGCTGCAAGTGGTGCGTATTGTTCGTTCAAAACAACTCACTGCTCTAGCAGTTTTAGAAAAGCAGGGCACTTTGGAAAAAAGATTAGCGCCCCTAGGTTTTAACGTACAGTGGCCTGAGTTTCTTGCTGGACCGCAACAGCTAGAAGCTATCAATGTAGGTGGACTTGATATCGCTTCCACAGCAGAGTCGCCTCCTGTCTTCGCACAAGCAGCAGGTGTACCTCTGGTATATCTAATTACTACACAACTCAGTGGCAAGGCAGTCTCTCTAATAGTTCCGACAAATTCTCCCACGAAAAGTGTTGCGGACTTAAAAGGCAAAAAGGTTGCTTTCCAAAAAGCATCTATTGGTCACTACCTTTTAGTAAAAGCAGTGGAATCAGTGGGGCTGAAACTGAGTGATGTCCAGTCAGTTTTTCTAACACCACCAGACGCAAATGCAGCGTTTAGTCAGGGAAAAGTCGATGGCTGGTTTATTTGGGAGCCTTTCGTCACAAAGGCTGAACGAAAGAAAATAGGTCGTGTTCTTGTAACTGGCGAGAAGTTGAAGGACAGTGGCAGCTTTTACTCCACCTCACGCAAGTTTTATCAGGCGCATCCTGACGTGATTAAAATATTTTTAGAAGAACTGCAAAAAGCCGAAATTTGGTCTAAAGATCATCCTCAAGAAATGGCACAACTGCTTGCGCCTGTAACTCAGCTTGATGTTCCTGTGTTGGAGAAAATGCACGAAAAGTACGACTATGGGTTGCGACCTATTACCAAGGAAATCATTAACAAGCAACAACAGGTTGCAGACTTATGGTACAGCCTAAAACTTATTCCTAAGAAAGTCAATGTGAGAGACGGGTTTTTGACACCCGAACAGTATGCCGAAATTACTCCCAAGGATGTGCTAGCTAAAAAGTAGCAAATCAATTCTCTTGATGAATCAAAAAAGGAGATTATTATGCCTACATTGACTTCAACGAATTTTAAAATCACTCCCATTGATGCACCCTTAGGAGCCGTTGTGATTGGGCTGGATGCAAGCCAACCTGTTGCACCTGAAGTCATTTTGCAACTGAAGCAAGCTCTGCGCGATTACCATATCTTGATTTTCAAAGAGCAAAAGCTCTCTGATGTGCAACTATTGGACTTTGCATTTTACTTTGGCTCACTCTATGTACCACCAGATGATATTCCGGTGCTAGCTTCTAAACCTGGAGTTACTCCAGTGGTGATTCCGATTTCCAATGTTGATGGCGGCTACACTGGCTCTGGAGAGATTCCCTTCCATTCCGATCACCAATGGACTCCTTATCCTTCGAGTGGATCGCTGCTTTATGCGCTGGAAGTTCCAGTGAAGGATGGAGATACCTATTGGTTAAATCTTAATTTGGCATATGAGACGTTAGATGAGTCAACTAAGCGACGGATTGCTGACTTGAAGTTGATTACGTACAACCCGTTTTTACGAAATCCTGACGCACCAAAAGCTAGGTATCGTTTGGATCAAAGTATTCCCCTGATCAGTCCTGTCTTCCCCCATCCGTTGGTTCGGACTCACCCCGATAGCGGCAAAAAAATTCTCTCCCTGAGTTTAACTACTGAAGTCGAAATTGTCGGCATAGATCCGCAAGCAGGAGCAGAATTGATCGAGCAGTTGAGACAGCATCTGAATCAACTTCAATTTTACTATCAACACAAATGGTCTGTGGGTGACATTGTCTACTGGGACAATCAAGCTACCTTACACTATCGTCAAGCATTTGATCCGAATCAGCGACGGGTAATGAAACGCGTCAGCCTTGCAGGTAGTCGTCCATTTTGAAGTAAATACAATCTTGAGTTGCTGACATGACTACAATTTCTACATACGACCCAACGTTATTTGAAGGTGCTGCTTGGTATTATGCTCGTTACAGACCTAAATACCCACCAGCTTTGTTTGAGTTGCTAACAGAAAAATTTCAACTCGATGGTCAGGGACGGCTTCTTGACCTTGGTTGTGGTGCTGGGTTGATTACAATTCCTTTAAGCGGTCGCTTTGAAGAAGTGATTGGGCTTGATCCTGATCCAGATATGCTTAAAGTTGCCCACAGGGAAGCAGAAGCATCAGGAGTAACAAATATAAGTTGGGTGCAACAACGAGCAGAACTAATTTCTCCGGCAACAAGCAAATTCCGTCTGGTAACAATTGGGCGTGCTTTTCATTGGATGCAGCGGGAACTTGTACTAGAGCGAATTTATAAGTTGCTCTCTACTGATGGTGGAGTAGCAATTATTAATGCTCCTCAAGATGCTTGGACTAGTGAGCATCCGTGGAAAAAAACAGCGATCGCAGTTGTCAAGCGGTGGCTGGGTGAACAACGTCGGACAGGTCAAGGTGGACAAGGTGTGTGGAAACCTCTAGCAGTTTCTCATGAAGAGATATTGGCTAAATCGCCCTTTCCTCGCATCGATAAATATGAGTTGAAATTTGAGCAATCTTGGACGATTGACACTTACCTTGGCTATCTCTATACAACTGCTTTCTGCCTACCATCTTTTGTAGGAGATAATCGCGAAAAATTCGAGACGGATCTCAAAGAATCTCTGCTTGCTGTCGAACCATCTGGGCAGTTTACAGAAGAACTACCCGTCTATGTTATTGCTGCTTGGAAGCAGTAAATTTTCAGCTTTGGTGGGCAATGGTAGCCCATTCAAGCGGAATCCGAGGGACAATGCCGAATTGTACAACTACATCAAGGCAGTCGCGAACAATTAGAAATTAGTCCCAATTTATGGTCAGGAGTTGTGGCTTAGTGCGTGGAGGTGCTGGTACTGACTATAACGAACCGCATCGTCTTGCTTAACCCCTAGAAAACATCCAATCGTAGCTAAACTGGAGTTTGTGTCTATGTCACCGCAATCAACACAACAATTAGAGAAAAACGTCTCTCAAACGCAATCTCCCCTAAAAGTGCCTGCTACTCGCAGACGGAGTCAGCGTTCCCATCAGGCAATTCTCAATGCTGCTGCTGAGTTATTAGAGGAAAAAGGCTATGGCGGTGTTTGTATTGAGGCGATCGCCAACCGTGCAGGGGTAGGCAAGCAAACTATTTACCGTTGGTGGTCATCCAAGGCGGAGGTAATGATGGAAGCTTATTCTACCGATGCCGGACACAATTTTCCAATACCTGATACAGGTTCAGTTAAACAAGACCTGTATCAGATTCTGCAACAAATGTTTACAGTGCTGACAACGACGACGGCGGGTGCTGCTTTCACTGGACTCATTGCGGAAGCGCAAATGGACACCAATTTAACTGAGGCGTTTCGCGAACAGTTTATTGCCAGTCGCAGAAAAGCTACCCGTACCATTTTAGAGCGGGGTATCGACCGAGGTGAAATACGCCCAGACCTGAATTTAGAATTGGTCATTGATGGAATTTATGGTCCAATCTGGTATCGGTTGCTGTTAAAGCATGCACCTTTAGATGATGTATTTACGGAAGAATTGATAAATTTATTGATGCTAGGTATACAAAGTTAGCGGGTGCGGTGCGAGTCATCTGTTATAGTTCAGGAGTGATCTATGGTAGGTAAATTAGATGGAAAAGTGGCGTGCCAATATGTTCAAAGAATTCTAGAAAGCGTTTACTTAAATTGCGGGCTTCACTGATGATCAATAGCGACAGACTGGTTGCTACCACAAAGTCAGCACTAGCAATTTTTCCTTGACTCCAGAGGGAAAGCGAGTAATACAAAGTGCCAATTTTCAAAATCGCTGCTGAAATAAACTGAAACCACCGAATTCGCTCCGAGTGCCAGTTAGATATTCTTACTTCTTTGAGTTCGCGCCCTAATTGCTCATTCAAATAGCGTCGTTCAAAACCCAAGCGAGCAAACAGTCTGCTATTAGTAAGATTTGTTACCGTATCTACAATGATGCCAGTTGTCTCACTTCTGGCAGCTGCGGCTTTTCGGGAGTAAATTCGACAGCGAGTTGCTAACCAGAAAGAAATACTGACGAATAGAACTGCCCACACTCCCACAAATGCAGCAAGCGGAGGATAGGTGCGATACAGTAAAGTTTTAGCAACAGTATATACAATGATTACTGGCATAAACTCAGTAATCAGCATTTGCATTGTTTGGGTTACACCTAAAGAAGATTCGCTAATCCGATGTGCCAAAGCCCCAGCAAAACTGCTACTTAGGTAACGATGGGAATGCTGTTGCAAGTAGGCATATAGATACCGGACTATGTGCTGGCGGTGAATTGGGTGGCGGAGAGTTTGCAAGAATCCAGATGATCGCCCGAATACCACTTCACCCACACTCAAGGCGATGAACAGCATTATTGGTTGGCTCACAGCATCAAAAATATGTTTGCTGTCGCCCGCCCGTTGCGTCACGCTACGGATAATCTCGCCAATGGCATAGGGCAACATAATGCCACAAGTTGCGTGTACTGTCTCCAGGAGTACCATTGCCACATACCACCAGCGAAACTGATTGACAAAATAGCAAATAAACATGAATGGAGTTGGTGGTATGTTAGATGCATTGGCAGCACTTTGAAAGGATTGAGGTGAACGAGGACTTTTGATTAAAGAACGGCGATCGCGTCGTATCACTTCAGCTTCTCCCTAACATCATCATAATCTGCCAGTACTTCACTGATTTCAGTGAGTTTGCTAATGCGTTCCACTCCTCGAGGAGTATCCTCCAACTTGACACGATATCGATCAAGCCAGATTCCGACCATTCCAGCCTTCTTTGCTGCGATCGCATCCAGTTCAAGATTGTCGCCAACAAAAAGACTCTCCTGTATCTGCACTTCCAGGAGCCCACAAGCTTGGAGGAATATTTCAGGTTCAGGTTTCGCAACTCTCGCCTTTTCGGAAATAACAACGATGTCTAGAAAAGGCAAAATGCCGCACCTTTGTAGCTTTTCAATTTGCTGCGTTTCCTGCCCATTTGTAACTACCCCAATTTTATAGTGCTGTAGCTTTGCAAAGCATTCGATGACATCATCAAAAAGTTGACATCGACTGATATAACATTCCCAATATTCTGCTAATAAGGTGATTTCCGAGAACTAAATTACCGGAATTATTAATGGTAAACTCCTCTGTAG
>JAQYWP010000437.1 GCA_029379285.1 Rhizonema sp. PD38 | reverse complement strand
CTAAATATATTTATTAATTGGAAATAAAATTTTTATTCATCTATCCTAAGGATGAATAAGTTATAACACCTTCGAGCTACGAATAATCTCGATCATTCCTTTGTAATCATTAAGGAAAAATCGGTATTTTCCAGGTTTTGATTTGCCCGCAAACCAAGATATGACTGAGTAAGCCAAATCAATACACTTCTTAAGAAATTCTCGGAAAAAAAATTCGAAAAATTGTAGTGTGATTGATTCATTCGGTAAAAAAATAAATATAAATTAAGGTCATAAATTCAATGGTTAAAGCTAATAAATGGCAGTCGGGCACTGCTTTACTAGTAGGATTAAGTGCGATCGCCACTACGATAACGCCTTTAATAATAGCAACACCAACATTAGCACAAGCTACCTTCAGCGATGTTCAAGGTAGCTGGGCGCAATCATGTATTACACAATTAGCAAGCAATGGTATTATTAGCGGCTATCCAGATGGAAGTTTCCGACCTAATGCATCTGTGACAAGAGCGGAGTTTGCCGCTATGGTCAATAAAGCTTTCCCAAACACCCAAAGAACTCGTAATTCAATTCAGTTTAATGATGTCCCCTCAAATTACTGGGCATACACGGCAATTCAAACAGCTTCTCAAACAGGATTTTTGTCAGGTTACCCCGGTCAAATTTTTAAACCCAACCAGAATATTCCTCGCGCTCAAGTTTTGGTAGCTTTGGCAAGTGGATTAAATTATTCTCCAACTCAGCCTGTGACGACAACATTAAATGCTAATTTTACTGATGCAAATACAATCCCCAGTTATGCCGATAATGGAATAGCTGCAGCAACTGAAAAACGTCTTGTGGTCAATTATCCTGACGTTAAGTACCTCAAACCCGATCAATTAGCTAGTCGGGCAGAAGTCTCAGCTTTCCTGTGTCAAGCTTTAACCGGATCGAGACAAGCTTCTTTAATTCCCGAACAGTATATTGCGGGTAATACTGGGAATTCATTCACTGCACTGATTTCGTCTGGAACTTTAATTCCGGTTAAGTATTCTCAGGCTAAGCGGATTATTATTAGCCCCAAAGAAACTGCACCTTTGACATTAACTGTTGCTGGTGATGTTAAGAACAATAACGGAAGTGTGATTATTCCTGTAGGTAGTCAAGTTATCGGTCAACTGCAACCAACCACTGGCGGTTCCCAGTTTGTAGCAAGTCAGGTTGTGATTAATGGTCAGCAGTTTCCGATTAGCGCTTCTTCTCAAGCGATTACAACTACCCGCGATGTACGAGATACTAACTTCTTAGGACTTTTACAAGATGCAGTTTTGGGATCAGCTGCAGCCGCAGGAATTTCTGGGATAACAGGTGATAGAACCATTACCGCAAGAAAAGTCTTGACCGGCACAGTGATTGGCACTGCTATAGGTGCAAATCAAAATCGTAACATTCTATCTACAGTCCGAGATACAGCACTTGGAGCAGCAGCAGGAGCCGGAATTTCCGGAGTCACGGGAAATCGAACCATAACTGCCGGAAAAGTGATCGGGGGTGCGGCACTCGGCGCAACGATTGGGGGTATTGCTGATCGCACAGGGAATAACGTAGTTGTCATCAATCCTAATACCGACTTAACCTTGACGTTAAATTCTGACCTCAGTAGATAAGTAGACAGCAAAAAGAAGTACATGGAGCCATGCAAGAACGATTGCATCAAAGTTTCTTTCTGAGTTATGCCCATCAACACCTGACTCAATTTCAGGGATTAGTTTTCTTAAATTAAATAGTTGTGTCTATTGATTGTAAGAAACTATCCGTAGGTAAATCTGTGAAAGTTCAAAAGACTGATGGATAATTTGGGAATTAGTCGAGGGGAATAGGTAATTGTTCTTTCTTCCTATTACCTATTCCCCATTGCCTCAAAATCCCAAAGCTCGGGCACCTTGGTAAAAAATAAAACTTGTAACCCAAGCTAAACCCACTGACCAAGCAACTGACATCCAAGCGAATTGTGTACTCTTGGATTCAGTTTTGATGGCTGCAACTGTTGATAGGCAAGGTACATAAAGTAGGGTAAATAGCATAAAACTGTAGGCTTGTACCCAGTCGATTTGGTGAGCGATCGCCCCCATCAAGCTAGCATTATCTTTTTGAGAATAAATAACTGCCAAACCACCCAAGACAATTTCTTTAGCAACAAAGCCAAAAATCAGTGCCACTGCTAATTGCGGATTGATCCCCAAAGGTCCTAAAATCGGCTGTGACAATTGACCAATTATTCCGGAAATAGTTTGCTGACTAGCTGGTGGTACATTAGGAGGTAAGTTATTTAGCAACCAAATAATCATTACTCCAAAAATAATAAACCGTCGCGACCAGTACAAAAAGTGCTTAGTTTGATGCCAAGCTTGCATTATCAGTTGCTTGAGAGTGGGGAAGCGGTAAGGAGGTAATTCCAGCAATAATGGTTCAGTATTCGGATACTGACCCTTGAATAAAACCGCTGTTAAAATTGCTGCAGCAAAGCTAAACATGTACAAGCTAAACAAAACAACAGGTGCCATGCGGGGTGTGAACAGCGCTGTTGTCATAAAAACAAACACATTGAGTCGTGCGGAACATAGAGAAAAGGGAATCACCAGCATTGACAGCATTCGCAAGGCTTTTGAACGCATGACTCTTGTGCCCATAATTGCAGGCACATTACAGCCAAACCCCATCAGCGACATCACAAACGAACGACCATCCAACCCTAGGCGTTCCATAAAAGCATCCATTAAATATGCAGAACGCGAGAGATAGCCGCTATCTTCTACAATTCCCATGCAGATGAAAAACAACAAAATCACTGGGATAAACGATGCAACTGTCCCGATTCCTTCGTAGATGCCATCTACCAAAAAATCATGGATGAATTTTGGTAACCCACTTACCAAAGGTTCCAAGGCATTGTCTTTAACCCAACTCAAAGCTTGAGCCAAATAATCTTGTAAAGGTATCCCTAAGGCATAGATAATTTGGAACATCAAGAACATTGTCCCAAAAAAGATCGGTAATCCCAGTACTGGATGCATCAGGATTTTATCTAAACGAGTTGTCAAGTTTTCTTGAACTTCCGTTTCTACGTGAAACGCATCCTGCAAAAGCGTCTCCATCTCCGAAGCGATCTGTTCAGAGGAAGCAAGATTATCTAACAAGCGATCGCTACTTACTGGCTCGTTTTGTTTTTTCAGTGCGTCTTTAATTAATTGATAAGCTTTAGCGTAACCTTGCCCATGTTTAGCACTAATCGGTACAACTGCCATTCCCAAGTGTTCGGCAATGCGATCGCAATCAACACTCACCCCGAATTTCGGCGCTTCATCTGCCATATTCAGTAGAAGCACTACTGGCAACTGTAAACTTTTTACCTGTAAAGCCAGACTGATTTGGCGGTCTAGTTGAGTTGTGTTCAGAATCATGATGAGCAAGTGTACGGGTGTCGTTTCTAAAAACTGCCGCACGACCCCTTCATCTTCAGAAAAGCCGTGTAAATCGTAAATTCCCGGTAAGTCTACAACCTGGACTTCTTGTTCGCCGAGTTTCGCTTTCGCTACCATGAGGTCTACAGTCATTCCTGGCCAGTTCCCAATAGTAGCGTTAGACTTAGCTATTTTATTAAAAAACGTTGATTTCCCTGTATTAGGCATCCCCAAAACAGCAATTTTTTTCACTCCACTGGTGGAGTCGCTCTCAGTTAATGTTTGAGTACTACAATGTGTCATAATGATAATTAGGATATAATGTTTGTTACTTGAATCGCCTGAGCATCCCGACGACGCACCATCACCTCAGTTGTGCCGACGCGGATGTGCAATGGTCCAGACAACCAAGCTTTACGAATCATTAAGACTTGTCTACCAGTACGAAAACCCAGTGCTAGTAATCGTTGTTCCAAGCCTTCTTCGGCCACCAGTCCCGAGATCAAGGCAGTTTCCCCTGGTTTTAATGAAGCGAGTTCAGTCGAGTACATTTACTATATAAAAATTTTTAACAATTGATAATACTTTCAATTTAACGAAATTTACAAGCTAGCACAAGGAGTTGGGAGTTGTTATTCGTCCCTGTCCTTTTGACTTTGACACTTTAGGTAGTGCTATAGTGGTGTCATGTCTACTGCTTCTTTACTTCGTGTTGTCATCGATACCAACGTTGTCTTTGAGGGGTTAACCAAGCAAGGCGGTGCCGCAGGTCTGGTTATTGACGCGTGGCTAGCTGATTTGCTTGAGGTTTGCGTTTCTAATGCATTGGCTTATGAGTATGAAGATGTTCTAGCTCGTAAGCTTTCAGAAAATCGCTGGCAAAAGCTTAAGCCTGTTCTGGGTACTCTTCTGAGTCATATGAAATCCTGGTGATTACTTATCGTAAAAACTTCTCCGCATCACAGCGTCTAAGAATCTCAGCATCAGTCTATACGATAACTATTTAAGCGGATTTCATATCATGTTCAATTCACGGTGATTTATTACTCATGGCGACCAACTTCGCCCGCTCCAGGAGACGATCTTGTTATTGACTGTGCAATGAATGCACGTGCAGTAGTTATTTCATCAAACGTCCGTGATTTTCAAACAGCTAAGGAGTCATTAGGTCTAGAGATTATGACACCTGCTGAATTAATCATCCAACTCGTATCTTACGGGAGTTAGCAATGAGTCGATTGACACTTCGATTACCTGAAACACTCCATCAACAGTTAATTCACTTAGCTGAAGGTGAAGGTGTTTCCCTAAATCAATACATCGTTTACGCTCTAACTCGACAAGTCGTGTTAGGTTACTCAATTCAGGAAATATCTGAAGAAGCAGTTACTCAGCAAAAGCAGTCTTTCGCCACACTACTACAACAGCTTGGAAAAGCCTCTCCATCTGAACTCGAATCAATTCTGGCAGAACGTGAACAAATTGAACCGGAAGCAGAGTTAAGTTCTGAGGTGATTGCTCATCTTCAACAAAGAGCGCATAAACGCAAAAAAATGCCAACTCACAATCCAAATTCTATGATAACTTAATCGCTACCCATTGCGTCACGGGTGCCAAAGCACGCCAACCTGAAAATGTTCCGACAGGTTCCGCCCGTTGAATGGCAATACGGGTTAAAGTACCACCGACACGATCGCGCCATTGCAGCAGTTTCTGTTCGCTCTCGATTGTAACGGCATTCGCAACAAGACGACCTCCTTCTTGAAGTGCCTGCCAACAAGTTTCAAATAATCCCTCTGCTGTGGCACCACCTCCAATAAAAATGGCGTTGGGTGACTCTAAACCTGAGAGCGCAATGGGTGCCTTACCCTCAAAAATGTGAAGATTTGGGGTGCCGAGGGCGGCAGCGTTATCGGCAATGTAGCGCAACCTCAACGGGTTTTGTTCAATGGCGATCGCACGACACAATGGATGACTCCGCATCCATTCTATTCCAATAGAACCACACCCCGCTCCGACATCCCACAATAGTGCGAAGGGTGTAGGAACCAGTGCGGCTAGTGTCATTGCCCTGACTTCACGCTTAGTCAGTTGCCCATCGTGATGATAGGCGCTATCTGGCAAACCAGGGATACGGGGAAGTGGTACTATGGATGTATCTGCAATACATTCCACTGCAATTGTATTCAAATCTGCAACATCCGCTTGCCATGAAGTTGCAACACCCTGAACAATCCGCTCATTCGGTCCACCCATCCGCTCTAAAACTGTCATCTGACTTCTCCCAAAACCCCTCTGCACCAGCATTTGAGCCACAATGTCCGGAGTTAGTCTCCCCTCACTCAAAATTAGCAAACGTGCTCTTGGATAAATCATTGTCTGGAGTAAAGATGGGGGACGACTGACTAAGCTCAAAGTTTCAACCTCAGTTCCAGACCATCCTAACCGAGAACAAGCAAGGCTAAATGCAGATGCAGCCGGAATAATTGTCATTTCTGAGATGGGGATCCGTCGGCATAGTGTTACCCCAATCCCGAAACACATTGGATCGCCGCTTGCTAAAACACAAATTGCTTGTCCCCGTCGGCGAGTGATTTCCTCTACCGTGGTGGTGATAGGTGAACTCCAAACCAGTTTTTCTCGAGAATCAGCTTCTGTGAGCATCGCTAGGTGGCGATCGCCTCCTACTAACACCTGTGCTTGTTCAACAACAGAACGGGCGACAGGACTCAACCCAAGTAGCCCATCCTCTCCAATACCGACTACAGACAGCCATTTTTGCATCACAATTTACCATTACCACCAGAGAGGAATTAAAAATTAACAAAAGTTGATTTGTGGGCAGTAAACCATTTTAAATAATAGCTTGATTTCCGCGCCCCTTGTGTATGGATAATCAGGAGTTGGGACAATAGATTCTGAGCATTTCTTATGTACAAACTAGATTCGTCTCTTTGTACATAAGAAATTGCATCTAATTTTGCTTTTTTTCTCTTTGAGATATCTACTCTTTTATAATAAAATCAAGGTTGGTAGTGAAATTGTATTCCACAACTGGATTATTAAATTTAAACAGGCACATTGTTTTATCCCCTATTAGTTTTACTGATGCTCCTTCAACTCTCAGCATGGTTTCCTCTTTCAGCCCTACAACGTTAACAGTAGGATTTAAAACTAAAAACTCTCTAATTCTTGCTTCTCTGGTTTCTCCATTATGATTTGGAATAGTTTCATCTGTATAGTGAGGATTTATTTGAAAAGGAACTAAATTTAAGGCTTGGAAACTAACAGGTTCGATAATTGGCATATCGTTGGTTGTTTTTATTGTAGGGCAAGCAACGTTTGCTCCAGCACTCCAGCCGATATAGGGTGTTCCATTTTCAACCTTTTGTCTGATAGTTTCGATTATGTCAGTTTTGTGCAACCAGTGAACAAGATGAAATGTGTTTCCACCTCCAATAACTATAGCTTCTGCATTTTTTAATAATTCTTGATAATTTTCAGAGAGATTTATCTTATCTGTGTTATAACCTATATATTTAAAGACATTTCCTACTTGATCGGTATATTCTTCATAAGTTGAAGTGA
>JAQYWP010000436.1 GCA_029379285.1 Rhizonema sp. PD38 | reverse complement strand
CTTACTAGACAGGGCTGAGTTTGTTCAAAAATTGTCACACACAGTTCTTTTGCTGTTCTCCCAGTGAACAGCGTTGAGTGAGTTCGTTCTACCTTTCCCCGTGAAGGAATAACCTTACCTGTTTCGGGATCGACAGCTAAACCACGCTCATCGATCACATTTGTGAAATGCTTAGCACAAATTAATCCTTCTTCCCGATTAAGGTAAATAATAAAATACCCATTAGCATCAAGGTCAATATGACGCTGAGAAAGCTTTTCATCAATTACTGCCAAATCTTTAACCGTCAAACCCATAGTCACTAGAGAAATTAACTTTTATCAGGGATGTTTCATCCTTTATAAAGTGTAATTCTTATCCTCATGAAAAAGATACTGCGGAAATGGAGTAAGGAGTGAGGAGTTATTTGATTATTCCCCTCTCCGCGTGATTCAACCCAAGGGCACACCTACTCCTCAAGGCTCCGAAGGCTCATCAAGCGTAACCTCCTCACACAACTGGCTCTTCCCTACTCCCTGACTAAAGGGTAATTCCGCATTAATTGCTTCAATCTCCTGTAATTCGAGTTGATTAACCTCACTGAGATGGTGGTGTAAAACTTGTGCAAAACGATTGTTGTAAATGCGGTGCATACTGTAGTTGAGTGTAGCAGGGAAACCACGACGCTTTTTATGACGACCGCCGGCACCAGGGTCAAAACTTTGGATGCCATGAGCGATCGCCCATTCAATCGGTGCGTAATAGCAAGCATCAAAATGCAAACAATCAATGTCTTGAAAACTGCCCCAATAACGTCCATATAACCTGTCGTCTTTAAACAGACAAAAAGACATTCCTAAGGGCTTTTCACTATCCTGGCTGTAAGCAGGGAAAAATAACACTCGATGGCGATAATTAGCATGGAGTTGTTCAAAAAACCTTTTTGAGAGGTATTTGCTTCCCCACCAACCGAATTTATCACATGTATCAGCATAAAACTGGTACATTAAAGGAAACAATGACTGTGGAATTTCATCACCAGAAAGCGGTTGCAATCGTAAATCCATTTTTTCCACCGCTTTGCGTTCGCGCTTGATGTTGCGACGCTGATTGGCGTTGAACACTGCTAAATAGTCATCAAAAGTTTTAAATTCCAGATTTTGCCAAATGAAGCTATGGTGTAACCAAGTTGTGAAGCCTTGACGTTCCAGGAGAGGACGCCATTCAGGATCGACGAAGAGAAAATGACAACTGGATATATGGTGCTTTGAACAGAAAGCATCAATTTCATGCACCATCATTGCCGTCATCTCTTGCTCATCAACTCCGGGAGCGATCAAGAACCGATAGCCTTCAGCCGGGGTAAATGGTGTCATCCCTAACATTTTGGGATAATAGTCTATGCCAAAACGCTGAGCTAGATCTGCCCACTGGTGATCGAACACAAATTCCCCATAACTGTGTCCTTTGAGGTATAGTGGAGCCGCAGCAATTAAGGTTCGATCTCGCCATACTGTTAAGTGATTTGACATCCAGCCATTTCCAGCTACAGCACTCTGGGAAGTTTCGAGATTGTTCAGCCATTCCCATTCCAAGAATGGGGTTTTTAATGGCATTGCTAAGGCATCCCACGCATCTTGGGGGACAAGAGCGATTTGTTGAATCCAGGCGACAGAATAGCGAGACTTTGATTGTTTCACCATTGAATATTGAGATACAAAAGGTTAGCACTCTTCTGTATCTAGCCTAGTCTAATCTACCGAACGTTGCCGTCGGTAATGCAAGAAGACTTCTTGCTCAATGGTATGAACTTCAAGCAGTTGTAATCGGGGAGCCAACTGGGCTAAAAATCCTTTTCCGTCCACTGGCGAGGGTGCAGTGGAGCCGCCTAAAATTAAAGGACATACGGTTAACCAAAATTCATCAATTAAGTCAGCTTCCACCATTGAGGCAATTAAGGTACCACCACCCAATACAGCTAAACGTGCTATGCCCATAGTTGTCAAATGTTGTAAGGTACGATTAAGATTGACTTTCGTAGCGTTTGTTTCAAAAACTAGAATCCGTTCAAATTCTTGCGGACTATCACGGGTATTGATTCCTGTTGAGGTTCGTGTTTGTTGGCGCTCTTGCCAATACAGAGATCCTGCTGTTGTCGTAACTAACCAACGTGGGACTGGCTGCTGAAAAAAGCGGCATTCCGGATTCAGCTTTCCAGAGTGTGTAACTACTATATTAAGGGGCTGAGGGGGCTGACCCGCTTGTTTTTTTTGCTGTAGCAGTTTTGGATCGGATACTCTTAATGTCGTACCGTAGGCGCGGAGAGTTCCAGCACCGAACAAGATAGCATCAGCAAGGGCGATTTGTTTTTCAAGGTGTGCTACATCCGCCTGAGAGATAAACCTAGCTTTCACCCGCGTGACATCTGCTATTTTGCCATCTACACTCATTGCTAAAACTGCTGTGGTATTAGGAAGTTGTTGTACCATTGTTTTGGTTTGTCTAATTTGAATATTTCCTCTACGGGCATTTAATTCTCACCAAGAATGATGAGAAAAAACTCCTGTCTCATATGCTCTTAATAGTCAGTATTCAGCGAGTATCAGTTAGCTTCTAAGCACACAATAATAGTAAGAAAAGTAGGAAAAGTAGGAAAATATGGCTCTTATTGAGGTGAATTGTGTAAACCTTCAGGCTTACTTGAACACCCTAATAACTTATGTAGGCTGCTAAAGTCAAGGCTAACGGCTAAATACTTCCCTGATTTAAACGCCATCAACGTTTTTTGCACAGTTAGGTTTTTTGAGTATTTGTATAGGATGCTTCTTTTTCTCATTAAAGTATTTTATATTTTTAATGTGGTTGAAAAAAGGCATTTTTATCAGCGCATAAAATCAAGTCTAATTACATACTGTTCTGATTGGCACATACAAAGAGAGACTGCCGATGGCTAACCTCCGTCAAGCATCGTTTCGGCGCATATTAGTGTCGAAAATATTACTTTTATCCGTCCCGGTTGTATTGATAGGGGAGATGGTAGCCTTTGACAAGGCACGTTCTAGCCTATTGGAAACGGCTTATCAAAATTTAACAGAAAGCGCTGCTAATAATGGACAGAGAATTTTAGATACAATTGCAGCCCTCAAAACTAACTTGCTCAGTGCAAGTGAAACAAAGACTATACAGTCAGGTTCACGGGATGAGGTGCAACAATTTCTCAATCGGCTAGCACGACAATTACCAAGGCAAATTGAGTGTTCGCAATTAACCGATTTAGAAACTGGTAATATAGTCGCTACGACTTGTGGCGATCAACCAATAGGCGATCCAACATCACCCTATCTTAGTGACGGGATTGAAGTCGAAGCAATATTACCTACCAATGCCGGAATAACTGGGGAAATATATACACGCAATCAATTGCGATTACGCTTATCTGCCCCTGTTTACGATGAGGATGGGAAACTGCATTACGTTTTGAGTTTTCGCTCAGCTCTTCTGCATGAAAAGTTAGATAAAAAACCAGGAATGCTTACAGGCTCTACAATGGTTATTGCAGAGGATGGGACTATTTTAGCTCACCCATTTCCCAGTCGGATTGGAACTCATATTCAACAGCAGCCAGATGCTTCGCAACTGAAAAAAATTGTAAGAAATGCGCTAGCCGGACAACAAGATTATTTCTTTTTTGAAGAAAATGAGCAGAAATTACTAGCTGGTTATAATGCTATCGATGGTTTAACGACGAAAGGAAAACCTCAGAAATGGGTGATTGTGGCTGTGACAAGTGTGGACAATGCTTTGTACAGTCTTAGAGACATGAAACTCGTTTTTATCCTTTTGACAGTTATCTTAATTGGAGCGAGTTTGTTGGCATCGTTATCTGTAGCTCATTACCTAGCACGTCCTGTGGAAAAATTACGAGATTATGCTCTCAATCTTCACTTAAATCAAGCAGCAGAACCAGTTCCTGACAACTTCAACATTCGAGAATTTAATCAATTGGCACAAGCACTGAGTCAAATGTTAGAACGACTGAGGATTTGGGCAGAAGAACTGGAATTAGCTTGGAAGGATGCAAAAAGCGCAAATCAGGTGAAAAGTCAATTTTTGGCAGCAACTTCACATGAGTTGAGAAACCCTTTAAACATTATTATTAACTGTGTTCGCTTGGTTCGAGACGGCATGTGTGATACTCGAGAAGAAGAAATGGAGTTTCTCAAGCTGGCTGATGAAACAGCGATTCACTTACTAGGTATAATTAACGATTTACTAGATATTTCCAAAATTGAAGCAGGCAAGCTTTCAGTGTCATTGGAAACTATCGAGCTACAAAAATTACTTAAAGAAATCATTAATTTACAATCAGTCAGTGTTCAACAGAAAGGTTTAAAATTAAATATTTCCCTGATGAATGAACATCTGTTCGTTCATGCTGATGCAATGAAACTGAAGCAAGTGATCATTAACGTTGTTAGTAATGCAACGAAATTCACTGAATCCGGAAGTATAACGATTCACACAGAAATTAAACAAAAAGATGATCAAGCTTGGGCGAGCATCACTGTCAAAGATACAGGTGTCGGTATCGATCCTACCCAGCAGCAAAAACTATTTCGCCCTTATGTCATGGTAGAAGAAACAGCCAACAAGTTTGGTGGCACAGGATTGGGACTAGCAATTTCACGGAACTTGATAGAACTGATGAATGGCACCATTACTCTTGAGAGCGCGGGTGTTAATCAAGGTACAACAGTGACAATTACTTTGCCTTTAATTGATGCTGCTTTGTTACCCACTTCAGAAATGCGAGACTCAAAGGACATCGAAATGATCTCCGCAAATCGGGAAGTTATAGGGGTTAAGAGCAGCTTCCAGTCTCCGTTGAGGCAGGAAGTTTTAGGTTGTGTTGGGAAGGGAAGAACGAGGGCAGGGGATGAAAAACAACTGCATAAGTAAATAATGGTGATACAAATCACATAAGATTCTCCTCCTTCCAATTTCGCTCCTCTTGCCCCTCTACTCTACTCTCTTTTTTTCGTTCAAATTGTCAACTTTTAAGCAGCTTGATTTTTTAACTCCTTTTACTATCAATAAACAATGCGATTGAACTTTAGCAGAGTCAGCTATGAATAGAGTAAAAGGTAAAGTTGCAATTGTTACAGGTGCTGCTTTAGGTATTGGTCGAGCTACTAGCCAGATTTTGGCACGTGAAGGTGCGAAAGTCGCGGTGACTGATATTCTGTTGGACGAGGGTAAAACGTTAGTTGAAGAAATTCAAGCAGAGGGTGGAGAAGCAGAATACTGGCAGTTGGATGTTTCCAAAGAATGTGCAGTACAGCGCGTCTTTGCTGAAGTTTGCCAAAAGTGGGGAAAAATTGATATTTTGGTGAATAATGCAGGAATTTCTGGCGTTAACAAACCTACTGACAAAATTACGTTAGAAGAATGGAACGCTGTCATGGCAGTTAACGTGAATGGAGTTTTTCTTTGCACTAAATATGCTGTGTCTTCGATGTTAAATACGGGTGGCGGCAGCATTATTAATATGTCTGCTGTTTACGGACTGGTTGGTTCACCGACTGTTCCACCCTATCATGCGTCTAAGGGTGCTGTGCGTTTAATGAGCAAAACGGATGCTTTGCTGTACGCACAAAATAACATCCGTGTCAATTCTGTCCATCCGGGATTTATTTGGACACCAATGGTGGAGGGATATTTCGGAGGCTTTGGAGGACGCTCGTATCTTAACAGTTTACACCCTCTGGGACATGTGGGTGAGCCAGATGATATTGCCTACGGAGTTTTATACCTTGCTTCCGATGAGTCCAAATTTGTCACGGGAACAGAATTAGTCATTGATGGCGGTTATACAGCCCGTTAACTTTATTGACTTGCTAACAACTCTCGTCCACGCAGCAAGACACGCAACATAATAATTACTGTATACTTTCATGTCCGTTTAATTAGTCATAATTTCTGTAAATCCTGTACCCACCAAAAAGAGCGATAACGCAATCTTTTTGGGGGACTTTGGCTTCCGTCGTTCTTCAGGGTGGGATTCAGTAATTATGGGTGATTCGACGGATATGATATGAGAGAGTCGGTCCATTATGATTGATTGAGATTCTTTCGCAGGATATAGATCTCTGAAAATAGAAATGCGATCGCGCAGTCACTACCTATAACTTTGTTTATAGCTTACTCCAAAATTTATCCCACGTCTCACCCTTTCCAGGGAGCGTAGGATGAATTTTGGAGCAATTGCCAATATCGGCTTGCACAATTATTTTGTGGTACGATACTAAGATCCTGTATACTCTCTAAAGATTACTTATCGCTGCTGACTGCCATCACACATCGTCCTCATCTGTTTTGTGTATTCTTAACACCAAGTTTGAATAACACGACCAATTAGCTGTTGCCCCAACCAAGGGGTATTACTAGACAGTGTATATAAATTTTTACTATCGACTTTCCAGCTTTGCTGAGGATCGAATAGAGTTAACTCTGCTCTTTCACCAGGAATGATCGCTCTTGGTTTCTGATTTAAACATTCAATAGGGCGACTGCTGAGAGTTCTCCATAATTCCAAAGCTGTAAACTCTTTAGTTTCAACAAGATGCTGCCATAGTAAAGGTAATGCTAACTCAAAACCAATTGCTCCTGGTGGTGCTTCAGAGAAGGCAACTGTTTTTTCTTCATAGGTATAAGGTCTATGGTCAATAGTGATCGCATCTACAACACCTGTTTTGACTGCTTGTCGCAAAGCTACCAAATCACTACTCTTGCCTAACGGCGGTTCTAAACGCAGATTGGTATTATAACTTTCAACTGCTTTCGTGTCAAGTAAAAGGTGCATCCAAGTAGTGCTGGCGGTGATGGGTAAACCACTGGCTTTTGCCGATGCGATCAATTTGACACTACGGGCTGTAGAAACGCGCATAATATGTACTGGTGTGCCTGTAGCGGCAACTAATTCCAGCAACGAGGAAATAGCGGAAGTTTCTGAGAAGTCGGGATTTCCAGGCAAGCCGAAGCGGGTGGAATCTGTAG
>JAQYWP010000435.1 GCA_029379285.1 Rhizonema sp. PD38 | reverse complement strand
TGGGGGTGGGGTTCAGTGTTTACAAAAATTATGGTTAATTAACCGGACATGATATCACTCCTTGACAGAATCCGCATAAATTTTAGTTCGCGATGTTGGCTCAAAAGGGTGATTATTACCTGATCACGAGCTTTGTCCTATACACTGCTGCGATACAACAATCCAAGTAGTTCAACGAGATTATTGTTTTCTTCGTCCCACCAGCCGTTAATGTACGCTTCACAAAACCACAGTGATCCAAACGTCAGAGGTGTTGAGGTTCTTATGAAGCTAGTTTGGGCTTTATTTGGGCTTAATTTTTGTCTAAGTCCTGTTAGTCACTATGGACTGTCGTCGAGCAAAAATCC
The DNA here is from genome assembly GCA_029379285.1 of Rhizonema sp. PD38. Classification (GTDB taxonomy): domain Bacteria; phylum Cyanobacteriota; class Cyanobacteriia; order Cyanobacteriales; family Nostocaceae; genus Rhizonema. Next base: position 6,707 of record JAQYWP010000435.1, on the reverse strand, counting down.
AAAAATTTAATCAGTCCATATAATGAATGATGGGTATACACAGCCAAGTTATTTGTCGTTCGCCAAGAAACTCCTCCAGCAGGTTGAGATATCACTTCTACCGAAATTTGTGTGGAGTTCTGATTCTGCAAAACTTGGAATCCCACCCGCTCTAAGGCGCGAGTTGTCCACACTGCTTCGATCCCTTTACCTACCAAATTAATTTCTCCTTTGTGGGGTATATTGAGACGAAATTCCCCAGACAACACATCAAACTCCACGCCTTCACTGCGAAAAGTATCAGCAAATGCACCACTTAGCACCAAGTCTTCTGGTGCGCCAATGTGTATTGAACCGTTAGCTGAGAGAAGCCAAATTTTATCAGCAAGGCGCAAAGCTAAATCCAAATCGTGTGTAGAAAGCAAAATAGCCTGATTTGTGTCCCTTGCCAAGCGCCGTAAAAGTTGCATAATCTCTACGCGCCGGGGTAAATCTAAAAAAGCTGTTGGTTCATCCAATAGCATCAAAATAGGTTCTTGTGCCAAAGCACGAGCAATCATGATTCTTTGTCGCTCACCATCACTGAGTGAGCCAACATTGCGCAGTGCTAAATCGACAGATCCCACAGCCTCAATTGCCCAGTTGACTATTGTCTCATCATGGTTCGTCAACTTTCCCCACCAATCAGTATAAGGATAGCGCCCCATTGTCACCAAAGCATAAGCTGACAGCATTCCCACATCAACTTTTTCGGTAAGTACTAAACTCAGACGCTTTGCTAATTCTTGGGGTGCTAACGAGTAAACATCGTCTCCTTGAAGTTGCACTTTCCCACTTATTGGGGGTTGCATTCCAGCCAAGGTTCGCAACAGAGTAGATTTCCCCGCACCATTAGCACCAAGTAAGCAGACGAGTTCACCAGCAGTCAGAGAGACGGAAATGTCAGATGCAACAACGCGAGTATTACGCCGCGATGTTTTGTAACCAATCGTTAGGTGACTCGTATTGAGGATTGCATCATTCATTTGGGAAAAGATGTTCGAGAATTATGACGTAAAATAACCCAGGTAACAATAGGAGTACCAATCAAAGCAGTAACAGAATTTAAAGGTAATACCATCTGACGAACCGCAAGCTGCGTCAGCAAATCTGAAATTAAAGCCAGAATTGCACCCATGAAGATGACACCAGGGACTAACACCCGGTGATCGCAAGTGTTGAACAGACTGCGAGAAAGATGGGGAACCGCGACACCTAAGAAAGCGATCGGTCCACAAAAAGCGGTAATTGCACCAGCTAAAATAGAAGCACTGGTGATCAACCAAAATCTCGCTTGTTGCACACCTAAACCGAGACTACGAGCGTAAGATTCACCGAGAAGTAGTGCATTCAAAGGTTTAGATAGCATCACTGCCACAAACAACCCTAGCATTACCACAGGCGCTAAAACTAGCATTTGCTGCCAAGTGACTCCAGCAAAACTGCCAAAAGTCCATTGCAAGTAAGTTTGAATTTGTTGGCTTTCACTAAAATTCAGCAAAATACTGATAACAGCACTCGTTGCATAGCCAAACAACAACCCTAAAATCAGTAGCGTCATCGTATCTTGTACACGCCTTGAAACTACTAACACCAACCCTAACACAAGTGCTGCACCCAAACTCGCCGCCACAACTAAACCAAAATCGCCAATAATCCCTAATGTTAATAACGCACCCATACCCGTTACATTTGCTGTCAACACCACCAACGCTACTCCTAAAGAAGCACCAGAACTAATACCTAATACAAAAGGTCCGGCTAAAGGATTTCTAAATAAAGTTTGCATTTGCAATCCACTTACCCCCAAAGCTGCACCTGCTAAAGTTGCAGTTATTGCTTTGGGTAAGCGAAATTTCAGAATAATATTAGTCCAGCTGGCTTTTGAAGGTTCACCACCTAGTAATATGGTGATAACTTCCTGAAGAGGTATTTGGACTGAACCCAAACCTAAATCAAGCAAAAACGCGGTAGTGACTCCTAAAACCAAAGCTAAAAAAATCAGCAGTTTTAAGCTTATACTTGTATGTATATTACCCCTGATAAATTTATTGAGTTTCACTACTATCTGACTCATAAAAATCTAATTTTTATCTCTTTTTACTTTACCTCATTATGTTCTGTGCGGGAAGTGCTTAATTTAATTAAGCTGATGGTAATAGACAAACTTATGCTCAGGTAATAATTCAGGATGAAAAATTTTAATCAAATCAGATAACACTAAATCTGGGTTGCTAATTCCACTTTCCCAGTAATCATTACCTCCAGCTTCATTAACACGAGCATTATTATTAAAAACTTGACTGGTTTTCACAGCTTTGAAATCAGCATAGCGCTTATCTTCAGTAACTAGCTGCTGCAAACTTTGCCAATTCTGACTAACATTGACCCAGTAATCAGCCGTTGCCGCGTGTTCAAAAACTGTTTCAAAGGAAAGAGTCAGACTAGCAGATGATTGATAATTATCCCAGAGATATTTTGCTCCTGCTTCAGCCAGATATTTGGCAACGTAGCTGTTACCTGTTGGCGTATACCAAGTCCCTTTGAAGTTAAAACCTGTGAACACAGTAGGATGATTTTTGACAGCCTTTGCTTTAGATGCTACTGCTTGATATTTTTTTACAATATCCTCAAACACTTTTTCAGCTTTTGCTTCTTGGTTAAAAAATAAAGCTGTAAACTTTAGCCACTCTGCTCGACCTAGAGGTGAAGTTTCCATATACTCAGCATTGATAGCTACCTTTAACCCAGCTTCTAATAGTTTAGGATAATTATCTGTCTGTGAATTTCCCGTGCCGAAAGTTGTTACCAATTCAGGTTGTAATTCTAATATTCGCTCGACATTAACACTAGCACCATTTCCTACTTCTGCGACTTTCCCAGCTTTGATTTTTTCAACAACACTACTGGTGTTTACTTGCTTGGTATTGCTGACTGCAACAAGTTTATCTACTAGTCCTAATTTATCTAGATGGGGTAAATGTGTGGTTGAAAGAGAGACAACTTTATTTACAGGTACTTGAATTACCTGCATTTTCTTAAATTTATCTGGTACAGGTGTGCCACATTGAACTAAAATATATTGGAATTTTGTCTTGGCATTTTGCCAAGGATTTTTTACTGTGACAACTTTGTAGTTGTTATGATATTCTACTACAAAGCCTTGAGCGTGATTGATGGAAACTTTTTCAAAAAAATAGTTAGTTTGAGGATTATAGTTTTGAATGCAATCAGCGCTCGATTTGGTGTTAGATAGAGAAACTGCGCTAGGAGTCGATTGACTAACATTGCTTGTATTTTTGGTGCTATGGCAGGCAACAGCTAAAACGGCAATTAAGACTATCTGGCACAAAAATATAGAAGTCCTATTTGATAGATGAATATTAATTTTTTTGAATGAACCGCCAAGAACGCCAAGAGCGCCAAGGAAGGAAGGAGAGGATTTCATGAGTTGTTGAGGACTGCTTTATTAAGATTTTAGCGGTGGTTAGTCTTGCATCTGTTATGTTTCTTCAAGTGGCGGGTAGCAATGTTGAGTAAATTTCTGTCCGGCGACTAAGTGTTGATTGACAATAGTCTCAGCCACTTCTGGTTTGACGCGAGTGTACCATGTTCTATCCTCTGAATAAAATACAACGGGACCAAGTTTGCAAACTTCCAAGCAGCCAGAAGTTCTTACTTCGATATCCAAACCTGCTTTTTGGACTGCTGCTTTTAATGACTCAAAAGTCGGTTGCCAATTCTGTGAAGGGAGACAACGGCTAGAAGTACAAACTGATATGTAAGGATGCTTCAGGGGATTGCTACTAAACGGTATAGGTTTATTTCCTAATACGTAAATGTCCCACAGTTCTTCGTAAAGCTTTAATTTTGCTAAGTTCGGCTTGCCTTCTGGTAATAAATTTTCTCCATCAACATATGGATTGGGTAAGAATATCGTCATTAAATTCTCGCCTGCACCATTCCAAAAATCAATCCCCCAACTTCTAGGAATACCTTCTGTATTAAATCGTCGATACAAAGCAGCACGGCTGACTTGACGTTGTTTCCTTAATTCTAGTGGAGTTTTACAATGAGGACCGCCTAAATTTGCTTCAATACATAAGTGAAGATGCCAACTTTCGGTGACAACGGTAAGATATCCATCGTAAAGAATACAAATTTTCGGTGCATGAGTAAATTCTAGTTCTAACACGCCACCTTGCACAATATGTCCTACCCCTACCTGCTGCCAATTCTGCTGAAAGAGGGTGTAAAGGAGGGATGATAAAACGTCACAACTACAATCAAAGTCTTGATACTCAATGTATCCTCCTGTTTGTGTTGCTTCATTGATGATGCGATTTAATGGTGTTACCCAAGGATTAAATTCAGCCATGGCTAATTTCCTGTTTTAATTTGAGGATAGCTAATAGCTATTAAAATAGCGCATTTATTCCCACTTGGAAAACCCTACCTGCATCAGGAAAACCAGGGAATAACTGGTACCTCTGATTGGAAATATTGTCTACACTACCAGTTAGAACTAAATTCTTACTCACAGGAACTCGTGCTTTGATATCGAAAGTCGTGTATCCTGGTAAAAATTCTGTGTTAGTGTTATTTATCGGATATCCACTTAGGGAATGTATGAGAAATCCTAAGTACAAACCTTGTGGATTTTCATAAGAAATTCCCGCATTTAAGCTGTTTGCTCCTGCAAACCGCAATTCTTTATCAACTTCGCTAGGATTGGTGCTTTTTAATATCTGAGGGTCGTTTAACGTATAGTTTACAAAAGCGTATACATTCTTTACTAATTGTATATTGAAAGCCGCTTCTAGTCCTCTGGTACGAACTAAGCCGATATTTTCATAAGATGCTATGGGAACAGCAAAGTTATACGCAATTAAATCAGATATTTTATTACTAAAAAATGTCAAACGCAATAGACCAAAAGACCCAATTTTTTGGTCTAAGCCTAGATCGTAGCTATCACCTTGTTCTGGTCGCAAATTCGGGTTACCAACAAAGGTAGAACCTTGAGCTTATAAGTTGAAAAGAGTGGGAACGCGGAAATTTCTAATATAATTAGCTCTAAGGGTAGTGGAGTTAGAGACTGCCCAGCGTGCGCCTACGCTTGGTGATGTAAAAGAACCATTTGCTAAACTGTTGAAATCTTGACGTAAGCCTAAATTGACGGTAAAACCAGGAGTAAAGTTGATTTCATATCTGGCAAATAGCGCTCCTTGACTGATGCTATCGTCATAAGTGACTGTTCCTTTTTGGGTAGAATATTGGAAATTACTATTACGCGCTGAAACGTTGCGGTAATCAAAGCCATAAGTTAGAGTTTGATTTTTGGCAAATTTCCAATTATGCTGTGTTTGCACTCCGTAGGAACTTTGTTTGTCATCAAATCGATTTTCGGATGAAAGTGGTAGAGTTCGACTATCGTAACGGGTGTTGAGAAAATCTGCGTAAACTCTCGTTGTTAAGAGGGAATCATTTCCATTTCCCAATTTTGAGTTCCAGGTTAAATTAGTGAGAACTTGGTCTGTGTATTTGCGATCACGGTCAGTTAAAGAGTTAAAATAACCTTGTCCAAATTGGGGTACGGGAATAGGAACTCCTCCTGGAACTCCTTGATCTTTTCTTTCAATGAGAGCACTGGAACTTCATTCGCATCAGCTAGAGCTATGTATCCCCCACATACCATCTCGTAAATTGCGATAAAGATAGATAATTTTGAGAAAAATGCACAATAAGTCATGACACGATTCGTAGACATGAAACTCCTCGTTTTCAGTAAATACAGGTATTCATCTGTGCTATTGAATTTTTGGTTTTCAGGCGCTATATAGCTGCATGCAACGAATTGCTGCGCCTAAATCATGCTGGATACTATTTGGATAGTAGAAAAGATTTTATGCTATTCCTTGTAGATACTCGAATTCCTACAAGACATGACGAGATTGAGCGTTATGACTAAAAGCTTTGTGAAGTATTTAACTTCACAGAAGATAGTGGATTAAATAGAGACTCGCAAAATCTTTTAATTGTATGTATCATCTGTACCTCGCAGATAAGTGTTTTGTGCCTAGAGTTAATCGGCGGGCATTCTGACTCAGAGACATATATTATCTTGGTCTCATTACAGTTGCGGGACAGCGTCGGACTTGCACCGAAATTTCCCCCTTACGCCTGATGGATACTCTCCACCAGAACCGATTGTCGTGTGTCAGACTAACATATTTACTATCTGGTTGCAACTTTATGCGGTCACAATTTGCAGAAATTTTACAATTCTTTATATTATCTCTGAAACTACGATTCTCAAGCTGGAAACAATTTGGCGTTGTTATTTCAACACCATTTCTGCCTGAAAAGCTCGACGTTCTGCTCGGTATATCTTTGATGCTGCCAAACGAGATCTTTAATTTGTGATCCACTGACAAAGTTGATCCCTCGGGTGGATAGATCTACAGACTTGCTCTTTATTGAGGACGTAATTAAAATTTCCGCGAAACGCGAGGCATGTTCGTCAGTTGTGTTAGTATTCAGAGGAATCTCGGTTCTAGTGGGGAACAGCCACTAGAGGAAACGGGGAAAGTCCGGTGTGAATCCGGCGCTGTCCCGCAGCTGTAATCAAGGCTTTCCTTGTGAGTCAGAACGCCCGCCGAAGTTGACTTGTAAATTTTGTACATCTG
>JAQYWP010000434.1 GCA_029379285.1 Rhizonema sp. PD38 | reverse complement strand
AGATTTGTATGAAGCTGCCAGAGTGGGGAATGCTGAAAAGAGTGGCGGTTTTGAGAACTGCGATCGCTACGAACATCCCCTATGTCATTGGTATGAACAAAGCGATTGAAGATAAAGCTGCCATTAAATTTCCAACAGGCGCGCCCTGCACCTACCCACCCAAGCGCTGACAGGTAAAAACTTTACAAAAAGTTTTTTGAGTACGTCGAACTCAGGTTCTGTGTAGGATTAATTTTCAACGTGAATTAAAAAACGAGTTTCTTGCTGATGATAACGGTCCTGTAATATAAGGCACTGCTTAACTTAGTAGAAAATTGAAAATCTCTTATTGCATATTTGATAAAGTTTGTCAACCAATCAGATCTACCTTAGAAAAAAGGGGCAGATACTCCTTTGCCATTACTGAGATCACCTGTTAAAAGCGTTAAAAAACCTAATGGTTGCTTGATAATTATCTTTCCTAACACTGCATCTACCATCCCAAGTCCCCAAAAACCTTGTATATCAAGCTTTTTAATTTTATTATCCCAGTCAGCGATACTTGCAACTGACTTTAGATAGAAAATTGTAGTTTTTTTATCAAAATTAGTTGAGAAGTATTTGCACTTAAGTTATTCTTAGTGAAAGAGACCAAACTCCTAAGAATGACAAAAATTATGGGCAATTTGTGGTCACTACTGCGAGGTTGTTGCACTTTGAGGGAAATTGTTTTGGAACCACTACTTTCACAAACGCAATCAAAGCACGTTGTTCAGGTTAATTGGGCAGATCGATGGCAGGTGTATGTACGTTTGCAGGAATTGGGGATTCAGTGTTGGTGTGAGACTAACCAGCCATTAAAAGTTGAAATTACGACTACTTTGGCGGCTATTCAACTTTGGAGTGTGATACAGCAATTTTCAGCCTCGCGTCAAGACTTGATTCGGAATCTTAAATTCTCCTGGCATTGTGCTTAGTACACCATTTCATACAACCGTGACGAATTGAGCAACCCACAAAGTAAAGCGAGGACGAACTCAATAATGCTACAAACTTGTGAAATACTGTACTTAGTGACTTGTCTTTGATAAAATAAAAAATAAAATTATGAGTAAATCCTACAGTACTGAGATATCAGAATTTTGTCTTGAAGGACGGTTTCTCAATTTCGTCATTAAAGACAGCTATAAGCTCAAAGGCTTAATGTTATCCACCTCTGAAGGTGAACGTTATATTAAACTCGCTAAACATTTACGAGCAACTTTTGATTGGCAGTTACCACCAGGTACTTGGCTGCAGGTAGCGGGTGAAAAAGAGTCCGATCGCAAAACTGGTGAAGTCAAACTGAAAGCCGAGCGAGTCATGGCGGCAAGAATTGAGGAGAAGCTCCTAGAAAGAGAAAGTGTCGGAGAGAATTCTTTGCACAATTCTCCCGATATCCCAATTGAACCGAAGCGAAGAAAAGGGAAAACCGCTATTTTGGTTTGTCAAAAGTCAGATTGTATGAAACGCGGTGGTAAAGCACTTTGTCACGCACTCGAGAAAGCCTTGGGCGATCGCGATTTAGATTCGCAGATTACAATCCAAGGCACTGGTTGTATGAAAAATTGTAAAGCCGGACCAAATTTAGTCATGCCAGATAAAACCCGATACAGCCGCATTCAAGCGGAACAAGTTCCTACACTTATTGAGAAACATTTTGCATCTCACAGTACTGAGTTATAAATGTTGCTTAACTTTCTAACAAAGTCCAGAAGTAGCCATCTGGAGCAACGAAAGAGAAACTCTGTTCACCGAATTCATTGGGAACAATAATTGTATACTTTTGTACAGGACTCGCTTTGATGCGATCGCAGTACTCATTTAATCCACGCACTCGGTAAGTGTACAAACACATTCCCAAACAGCCAGGTTGTGCAGCTTCAAACTGTGAATCCAGCTTGAGAGTGCTGGGAAAACGAACAATGTAAAGTCTGCCACTTCGAGCCGTTAACAAGTCGGTTTTTGAAGATCGTGGATCATCAAAAGCGGTGACAAAAAACTTTTCACTCTTGTGGAGATCAAAAATCTCTCGACTTGCAAGTGAAGATTCATAGCTCGTCTCTACATCATTACGCACCCGCAGCAAACCTAAAACTTCTTCATAAAACGAGAGCGTTTTCTTGCTGTCATCCTGAATGACTATTCCCATATGGGTAAATTGGCTTGTTTTGAGGGCAGAAGTTTTGTGGATGTTTCCGTAATGTGGTAGTGTATAGCCAAATCTTTGAAATAAAACCTGTCGCGTGAAGGGTTGCAGTATAAGTAGTTCTCGTACCCCAATTGCGGAATCGATGAAAGGACGGCTTTTCCTCTGTTTGTTGTCAATGACTTCCCAGTGAGCATTTGTGAACTTGATTGCCCCATGAGCTGAAGAAGCCTCCTCCACATGATTTAAGATATTGAGGAGATCAGCAGTTAAAGTTGTTGCCCAACGATTTCCCTTCACTTTCATTGATCCCATTCCCAACCCTTCGTTCGTGGGATTTTGCCAAACCATCAGGCGAATCAAACCATGATCTGCATTTTGGTGGTAGAGGCGAATGGCTTGTAAAGATGAATCTACTCCATATAATTGCTTGGCGGCGGTTGCGGATAATTCACCAACTTCACCAATGCGGTAGCCAAACTGCTCCCAGTATTGAATCGCTGCAATTGGCTCTGGAACGCCAATACACACTTCGTAAATGCCTTCAATTGCAGTTGCTTGGGATGAAGTCATAGATCATTTTGGATTCTTCAGATGTGCGGTTGGGATTGCCTTTTTCCAATGAACAAATAGCACTCTTTCATTCGCTGTGAGAACAAGTTGGTTGTAGACGGCGACAACAGGATGATTTGTCGATTGATAATTGTCCTAAGGAACTTGGCGATCGCCATAAGTTGAGAAATTGCGGTTTGAATCCGCCACAAAGAGAATATAGCCGTTCTCAGTCAAATCTCAACACTCTCTTTGAATACCCTTCTCCCAAACTTAGGAGAGGAATGCCCTCATGGGCACTCTTGAGGGTATGAGTGTATGTGACTAAAACGAGAATCGCTAGATTTCACGAATTGTTAACGATGGCTATATTCGTTTCAAATCTTGTAGCGCTGCGGCTGCTGATTGGTAGCGATCGCTAAAGTGGTAGCAAGCCATTTTATCTAAAATTGCCGCCAATTCTGGACTTATTTGTACCCATTCACGCCATAATACAGTACCAGTGTCAGCATTTTGTTGGAGTTCTTGGGGCGGTATTCCAGTTACGGCTTGAATGCCAATCATCCCGACAGCATAAATATCACTACTTAAACGGGGATGACCGAAAAATTGTTCTGGGGGTGAGTAGCCTCGCGTTCCAATAGCTACTGTTGCTAATTCTGTTTGTTCAGTATTGAGTGGTTGCATTTGCTTAACTGCACCAAAGTCAATCAGTACTAATCGATTGTCAAGGGCTCGTCTAATAATATTACTTGGTTTAATGTCTCGATGAATCACACGATGCTCGTGGACAAATGCGAGAACTTCTAAAATACCGAGCAGCATGTCTTTGACAAAAGATTCATTCTGTTTACCACCAGGGGCTAATTCATCACTTAGAAGTTGTCCCTGAATATATTCTTGTACTAAATAAAATTGATTATTTTCTTCAAAAAATGCCAGTAGTTCTGGAATTTGCTCATGAGTACCCAAAGCCTCTAAAATATTGGCTTCGGCGTCAAATAATCTTCTCGCAACTTGTAAAAATCTCGGATCTCGTCGGGCAGGCATCAGTTGTTTAACAACACAAATAGGATTTCCCGGACGCTGGGTATCTTCTGCTAAATAAGTGCAACCAAATCCTCCCTGAGCAAGGACTTTGGTCAGTTTGTATCGTTGGCTGAGTAAGGGAGAAGGGGAATCCGGGGAGAAATTTGAAGAATTTTCCGCGTTCCTGCTTCTTTGTGTCTCTGTGTCTTCTTTTAAGAGTATATTTAATTGCTCGATCGCCTCAAGTTGTTTTTCTACTTGTAATGTAATTAGCTTTGTGTGCTGCTGAGTTTGGTAAGTAGTGTAAGCCATTATACTGAAAAGACCCAGGGTAAAAGCTAACATAGAGGGAACGACTGGCACCCAGCCTGCTTGTAAAAATAAGACAAAGCAGACTCCGACTAAACCTGCAATGCTGGCTGCACCAGCTAAACCTAAGTACAGGGGATGCCTCAATCGCCACGCTAAAACACCTCCTGCTAGTGACCAAACCCACACCCATACAGCTTCAACCCCGTCAGACCAGTACCAAATGAAAGGTCGCCCATCTAGAACTGTACTGAGAATTTGACTGACTGTTTGTGTCTGAATAAAGACAGCAGGCATGACTGCTGGTTGGGTTGGGGAAGCGCTGTAAGGTGTGTATAAACTCGGTTGAAATCTGCTACTAGTTGTGCCAATAATGACAAGCTTATCTTTAACTAAACTGGGGTTGACGCGATCGCTGAGGAGTTGTGAGAGAGTAACTTGCTTTGCTAAGCGATTAGGGTCGTGGTAGTTTAGCAGTATTTGGCGACCATTTGCATCCATTTGTTCGTAGCTTCCTGAATTTTTTCTGAGAGTTCGGAAAAATGTCTTACCCAGATAAAAATCCTTTTTGTCAAGGGAAGATGGCTGTATGCCTTGTTTTTTTAAGTAATTGATTGCTAGTAAAGCGGCAAACGAGTAGGACGTTGTACATTGCTTATCTTTTTTGGCATGAGCGTATAGCAAACTGCGCCGGATAATACCGTCATCATCGTCTACTAAATTGTTAAAACCTACATTGTCCATCGAGATTGATGGCGGTGCAACTTCCGGATCGCCTATACTACTAAGTTTGCATACACCTATGATGTTTTCTCGGACTTTTCCCACCGCCAAGTGCTTCTGTGGTAGGTAAATATTCAAACCAATAACACGCGGATGATAGGACTGTAATTTTGCTAACATCTGATTGATTGTGCCGTCTGACATTGGCCAATTCTCTCGCTGAAGATCCAATCCAGAAATTGTCACTATTAAAATACGCGGATCAAGTGCCTCGGGAGGACGGAGCCGCAGCATTTGGTCATAAGCACTTAACTCCCAAGGCTGCAACCATTTTAATAAACGAACACCCAGTACTAAAATGGTGACTCCCACACTGGTAAGTAGAAGAGTTCGCAGCCAACTTGAATTTGCCGTGGTGCGATGAGAAATCTGATGGTTAGGAACCTCTGTTGGGGCAAGTTCTTCTGGTTTCAGCTTGTGTAACGGAGATAGGGAGGATAGATTCGTCAAACGATGCCTATCTACTGCCAATGTAGTACGGAGTTTTTTTAGAAGTCCAGTAATCACGGAAATGCGGCACTGGCCGAATGGTAGATGTTATGCATTGTCCTAAGTCTTATCCACTTTAGCAATTTTTTGACACTCCCCATGCCTAAAGGCGAGGGGATTCTTTAAGAGGTTCAGCCTTATCTCCTAAATATCCGACTGTCGAGTAGTTTCCTACTCCGAAGGCTTGGTTCTCAGTCTCAACCACTAAGGATTGATATCTACTGAGCGTAACTTTCCCACAGTCTGTAGGTAGTGGCGAAGCTCGTGGGACGGAAGTTTCCGCCCCACAGACTTCGCTCTTTTTATTTGATGGGAAGACAAGTCCCGCTCTTCTAGCTATGGTGCGACTCGCTTTAGTGTCTGCATGTTCAGTGTAGTGGCAGACAATACAAATAAACTTTTCGCCTTCGCGGTTGTTTTTATCAACATGACCGCATTTTGGGCATTCTTGGGAGGAGTGCTTAGCTGGAACTGGTACAACATGCTTTCCCGACTTGAGAGCAAGCCAAGCAATTTTTCTAAAGATATCGCCCCAACCAGCATCTTGAATAACTCGGTTCAGTCCAGTCTTTTGGCTTGCCCCGTTTCTTTTATAGCTGCCCTTACCCTTCGGGTTCGCAGTCGCCTGCGGAGGGAAACCCTCCCGCAGCGCTGTCTCACCATCGTGTTTAGGCTTGGCGCGCTTTACCATATTGGGGATACGTAAGTCTTCTCTAACTACAACATCAGCAGTTTTAACAACTTTAGCTGCTACTTGCCATCCATAACCATCACGATATTGGGCAAGCTTGTGTTTCTGTTTAGCTAACTTCTTGATAGCTTTGATTCTATTGTTAGAGCCGTTCTGTTTCCGACTAATAGTACGTTGACGCATCACTAAACGTCTTTCAGTCCGAGGATTAGTAGTCGGACGTTTATTTTCAACGAAGCTACTATCAGACAGCGCAACTAACTTGTTAATACCAACATCGATTCCAACAACTGATTTAGATTCAGACAATGGTTTCAAGGAAGGCAAAGTGCCCGGAATATTAACCAAGATGCTGATATACCAATTATCACCTTCCCGTTTAACTGTGCAAGTTCTCAGATCTTGGATCAAAGACAAATCGCGACTGTTGTGGAACTTGACATCACCGATTCCCGGTAGATAAGCAGTGGCATACTTCTTTCTGATATGACGTAAAATGACACGTCCAGGCTTGTACTCAAAAGAATCCAAGCGTCTAATAAATTGGGGGAATCTTCTATGATGTTTCCAAAAATTTGTAAATGCTGTGTCTAGATTAGCAATATTACGTTGCAAGACACATGAATCAATTGCTGCAAAACTGTGTAATGACTGCCGCAATTGAGAAGTAGCTTTCATCTGGATACCCGAAGCTGAATCCCATTTGACAACAGTTTCAATAACTTTCTTTGTCTGTTTGTCTTTGACTTTTGTCTGCTTGGTTGCTAACTCAAGATTTTGAGGAATAACACCATGTTTAAGAACTGGGCAAGTTAACGGACAACAAGCACTGACTTCAATTTTAGAGTCGATATCACAATAAGCACTGTAAGCATAAATTATCGTCTCATTACTGTCTCGGTTGTTGGTTTCAAATCCATCTTTGCGTTCCCGTAATGCGTAATTACGATGCTTTCTCAATGTTACCAACCATTCATCAAGAGTTGCATCCTGAGTTTGGTTAGGCAACATCTTGAAATTCCATCGTATTTGTAC
>JAQYWP010000433.1 GCA_029379285.1 Rhizonema sp. PD38 | reverse complement strand
TTCTTAGACTGCAAAATACTAATTAATATATCAATAATTTTGTCAACTGATTGAGATCGGTCAATAACCATTTTACTTAAACTTTTAGTCGCTTTTTTAAAGTTATCATAGTGCCTATAAGTATGCAGTAAGTTTATTAAAGAAGAAATAGCTTCTGGATGTCTCTTTGCAATTTCTCCTAAACTTTCAGCAGCAATACTACACAACTTCCAATCCTGAGACGTTTGCAATAGCTTTACTAAAGCATTAATTACCACTATATTTCCATTGCTTATTTTCTCCAAACTTTCAATTACCTTGGAGCAGAGATAGTCACTTTGACTCTGATTTAGTAGTTTCAACAATATATTTATTACATCAGGATTACCTACACCAATCTCCCCTAAACACTGGATAACAAGTCCACAGATTTTTTCCTCTTTAGTTAGCTCTGAAAATGCAACGGCTCCAATGGAATCGGAATTTTTAGCTTGTAATTGGTTGTTTTGTATTTCCTTAAATTGATATCTGAAAATCAGTTGAATAAGTTTAGGAATAAGCTCTGGAGAATCAATACCTATTTCTCTTAAGCTTTTGGCTGCGGATTCAGAAATATAAAGGTCTTCTTGCTCATCTTCAAGTACATTAAATAAAATAGCAATTGCTTCTCGATGATTAGGAACAATTCTTGCCCAGGTTTCAGCAGTTTGGACAATAGTTCGTTTATCCTGGCTGCTACACAACAAATCTGAGAGAAGCTGTAATACTTCTGGATATTCTGAACCTATCTCCCCTAAGATTTGAATAGCTCTATAACGAGCATATAATCCATCAGGATAATCCTGTATAAAATCAATAATTTGAACAATCGCTAAACCACGATTAGTTTCTATTAAAGCTTTTCTAGCTTCTTCTCTAAGTGGAGTCAAGGCTTCCAACCACTCCTGTTTCTGGATGTCAAAATATCCGAAAGTCCATAAAATAAGTTGTTCTACAATCTTTTTATCATAAATAAAACATTTAAATTCAGCTATTCCTGCTGCTGCAAGAAATACAGCTTGTTCCCAATAAAATTCATTACATTTATCTTCAAATTTAACTAGAGCTTGAATGAGATTTTCCTTTTTCTCCTTGGAAACAGACTTTTGCCCTAACCACAGTAAAAAAACTTCCTTCCACTGTGGTTCAAAAATCCGGTAACTCGCATCTGGATGACTTGGATTTTCAGGAATATGATTCAAAAAATAATGCCAATCCTCAATCGCCAACGCTGCAAAATACTCCTCAAAGGTGGGATGAAAAAACCCATACACCCCCTTCCTGGGATTCTCCGCCTCCACCCCCACCTTATTCAACCATCCCAACCGCAACGCTAAACCAAACAACGAATCTGCGTCATCCGGTTCACCCAAAAACTCACATACAAAATCATGCCGCAACCGAAACCGCGCTGCTTCCTTATCAATTGCCTCTCGTGCCAACTCTCCTAACGCTGCATTCAACCGCTTGCGCTGCTCCCCTGTCGTTGCAAACTGTCCCTTCTTCCACTCATAAAAATCCGCCACAAACTGCTCGTACAACCCCGCTTTCGTTTCTGGCAACTTCCCCTCGCCCAAATACCAGTTGAAACACAGCAGCGTCAGCCGCAAGGGATTTTTCGCCAAATCTCGAATTCGCTCCTTCCCTTGTTCCCTCAACGCCGCAGACAACCGTTGCCCTGTCTGGGTTTCTGCTGAAGGTAGAGAGCCAAACCAATTGCCAATAAACTGCTTCACCTGCTGGGGATAGGAAAATTCCAACGTGCGGTAATTATCGAAGGAATCCAAGGCATTGCTACCACCGTCCCAAAGATTTAACCGACAAGAAACCACTATTCGCGCCTGTTGTAGCAAAGTTCCTGTGCGAATTTGCCGCTCAATCTCTCCTAAAGGATTGCCCACCGTCGCCTGCATTTCATCAACTCCATCCAACAACAGCCACACCAACCCCTGGTTAAACTGAGCCATAAAATTATCTTTAACCTGGGTAGATGCCTCCGCTTGTCCGACTTTCCGGGCTACTGCTTGTAACCATATTTCTAACAAATATGATTCCAGTTCACGCGATCGCAAATCAGCCAGAGACACCCAAATCACAACCGACTGTACCATCTCCCCCGATACCCATTGAGCCATCTGCTGCAACAGTGTAGTTTTCCCCGCTCCCGGTTCGCCAATAATCGCAATCCGTCTTCCCTGACTTTTGGGGCTTTGCCTCTGCCTTAGCACCTGCTCTAGAAACTGCTGATGCTCAAACGTTTGGGTAATTTCCTTTTCTCGGTAAAGTTCCGAACCCTGCTCTGGTGAAACATCCTCCCGTCGCCGAGTTGGCTTTTTACGCTTCACCAATTCCAAAGGCACATACACTTGCTCCGTTCGATAGGTAATTCCCTCGCTCGATGTTAGTGGGTTTGTTGTGAGTCGCTGCTGCTCGCTCAGCATGGCTTGACTGATATCATGCCAGTCAATTTCTATTTGTCGGGTGTTCTGAGAAAGTACCTCCAGCAAAATTGTACGAATAGTTTCCGCGTCCGTTCCTTGATAAATCTTATCGCCAATCTGAATGTCCTTCCCTTCACCAATATTGACGTTGTACTTCCCCAACTGCACAACATTTTGACCACCATTTGCTTTGAGGGATTGGCGCAATATCGCAATATCTCCCTCATCAGGGCAACCGTTGAGAATGCGCTCAAGTATCGTAAGTAACTCATTAGGGTGAGTCATTTATTATCCTTTCTTAGACAGTTAAACTTTTCGTGCTTCTCAAAGCAGTGACATTTCATCGGGAATTTTATCTAAAAAGCGATCGCCTAATATTAACTTTAGCTACTATTATTACAAATCATTCTGTCAGTGCGTAAGTCCTAAACACATTGAAAGTTTGGGATTTACAGACAGGTAGGTCAATGCATACTCTGACTGGACATACCGACGAAGTTCGAGCCGTAGCAGTTACTATAGATGGACGACAGGCAATCTCTGCCTCCAATGACAGTACGCTAAAGATTTGGGATTTACAAACTGGTAAGGCATTGCACACCTTAACTGGACACACTCACTATGTACGATCTGTCATCGTAACTCCCGATGGACAGCGGGCAATTTCAGCTTCGGCAGATGCTACGCTGAAGGTTTGGGATTTGATAACAGGGGAAGCATTGTATACCTTAGCAGGTCATACTGCCTGGGTAAGAACCGTAGTGTTAATGCCAGATGGTCGAAGAGTTGTTTCAACTTCTTGGGATCACAGCCTCGCAGTTTGGGATTTAGAACAAGGAGATGCCATCGCCTGTTTCACGGGTGAAAGCCGAATGTTGACCTGTGCTGTGACACCTGATGGAGCAACGATTGTAGCTGGTGAAGAATCAGGGCAAGTACATTTCTTGCGATTGGAAAATTTAGATAGCTTGGGAGAGCGATCGCCGCTACATTTTTCAAGCGCTAAAAACGGACACGCGCAAACATTGAAGCACTAACCACCAATTTGAATAATTGGGAAGAGGTGACCAAAAGCACAGATTTCCCAGACATAGCTAAGAACCTGTAAGACTTTGAGCGATTGCAACTGTAATTCTCAACTTTCCAACTGAAGGAGCATTGGATGTTAGCGGAAGAAAGAAAAAGTGGAACTAACTCTCAACGTGACCTAGTACCGCAAGGCGGAAGTCAAAAGTCAAAGTTTACTACGAAAAAATCAAGGTTACACAAACATAATTTTCAATTAGTCCGCGAATATTTTCAATTAGTCTGCGACAATTTTCACTTTGTCCGAGAACCGACATTTTTACTGACCAGATACATGTGTCCCCAGACATTGTATTCTACACTTTAGTGTATAACACGGTGTAGACATGGCGAAAATCGAACGCGAGTCCATCAACTTCAAGCTGCCCAAAAAATTAGCTGATGTACTGCGCACTGCAGCAAAAACTCGCAACACTACTGCTACCGATTTAGTTATACAGGGGTTACATCACGTTCTTGGACAAGCTCCTGGTACAGAAGGCAGTACAGAAGGTCGTCTACACCAACTAGAAACTCAATTGCAGCACTTAGCAAATCGTGTAGAATTGCGTGTAGACAACAGTGCAGAGGAAAAACTGGAACAGAAGCTTGTCGCGATCGCGACAAGGCTTGCCCAACTAGAAGGAGCGATTATGGTTTTGCAACGCAGCAAGAGTGGGTCAAGACGTTCCTCCTCCGGATACCCAAATCAGTTCTTCGAGCACAAACCCCCCCAGCTTCAACCATTTCAAGAAGAAAATTTGGCTCTGCGGCTCGTCACCGATACTGCATCTTTACGAGACAAGCGTGAAACCTTAACTCAACAGGAGTTTATCAGGTGGTGTAAAGATAGGGACCCCAGCAGTATCGGGTGGCGCTATGAATCCGGGGATAAACTTTATTACCCTGTGAAATAAGGTAGTTCTTGAGCAGCGAGGCAGAGGGGCAGAGGAGCGCAGAAGAATTTATGATTTTTTCTCTTGTATACCCCAATAGACAGATCAAATACAACTTTGTTCTCCTCTGCCTCCCTGCTCTTCTGCCCCTCCGCTCCCTAAATAAGATCCGATATTTGATCACTCATCTGTTTCTGTAAGTTTTGACGATTGTCATCATATTTCAACACCGTCTGCACTTGGGCGTGTCGGCTAAATCTTTGGGTAGCACGGTAGTTACCATTATTCTGATCCAATACCGTAGTAATTGCACTGTGGCGGACGCGGTGTGGTGACATCTTTTTGGTAATTCCAGCTTGCTTACAAAGCCCATCTACCAATCGCCTAATTGCTTCCCCCGTTATTCTTTCACCATTATTGTGATATGCCAGCACAGTGAACATGGGGTCATCGTTACGTTTTTTCTTACTGGTTTTCAACCAAGTGGCTAGAGCCTCTGTTGTTTTAGACGATAAATCGATGACTTGCTTTTGAGTTCCCTTGCCTTTACCCAGTATGGCTAAAGTTTTCTCAAGAGCGTTGAAGTCACCTACATTTAAATTGACTATTTCCTGACGCCTTAATGCATTATCCCAGAGTAACCGCAATAGGCAGTAATCTCGCTTACCTTTTAGGGTATTGCGGTCAACGAGTGCGATGACCTTGGCATAATCAGTTGGTGCAATGCCTTTAGTGTCGCGGTAAGCTTCCACCTTCTCCCCCTTGACATCTTCAAGAGAAAAATTGCACACTCCCAACCGTCGCCCCATCTCCACCATAGATTTGATAGCACTGAGACGACGATTCACCGTCGCTTCTGCTAGTTTTTTCTTAATCAGGTGCGCTTTGTACTTGAAAACCAGAGCAACGGCATGACGCTGCTCTAAGTGAAGAAATTCCAAAACCAAATCCCTGCTGGGTTCTTTTTTCGCACTGTATAGAAAAAAGTCTCGCAAGTCTTTTTGGTATTCGCGCTTGGTGTTAAGCGATCGCTTGTCACCAATCAGTTGCTCTACCACATCAGGGTCATTTTCTAAAGCGAAGTCTTCCCCTATTGCTAAGACGAACGAATTTTCTAGAACACTAATATTTTCCGGATGAATGGAAGTCATATTGTATTTATTACTATAAGTAGTGCGAAAATCGTCATTGTCGCACTATATAATAAACCATTCTTAAACCTACAGTTGATAACTTTCACTCACCAGAATGCACCTGAGGAGCGCTCAACTTTCAATTTGGTCTTGCCAAGCGTGTAAGGAATCACGAATAGCTTACGTGATAACTCGGACGAGAGAAGAGCAGGAAGTCCACATATTCCATTCCAAGGTAAGCAGTCTAAAGTATGATCGTGTTTGTGGCTATTACGTCCATGTACTTGCACTCTCGACAAAGCTTGGAGTAGGGGTTGGGAGATGTTTGGACAAAAAGGGACTTTCATTAACGCGCATCTCTCACGCTCAAACGACTCTCAAAATGCTCTACAGAAGATTCTGTCCCGCTTTCCCTTGTGCGCGGTTACGATTAACCGCCTCAAAAAGAAGACGGTTGTCCGTTTTTGTGAAGTTAAGATGAAACGGAGTGCGATGCTCTCTTAGCCGTCCATTCATGAGATGGCGCTTTCTCACTCTTCGCGATGATCAAAGAGAACCGCATCATGGTTAACTGATTCCCCCATGCGCGATCGCATGGGGGAATCACGTTCCGCAAGTCACCTTGGCTGGCAATAAATGTGGGTAGGAGGCAAGGTGTGAGCTTTAAACTTCACTGTAGTTGTACGTAGCAACGCTCATCAACGAAATAAAGCACTTGTAGATTGCATTGCCCATAAGCCGTTTTGACTGCCATACACCCCGTAAAGATTGTTGATTGAGTTTAAATCATTTCGGTCACTTGATAGTAATCCCAAGAATTGACCATCGGTAGCCCATAGCGTTTCACGGGTAATGCCAAAATCTTAAAGGACATAAGGATATAGAGGAATTATTCCAGCAATAACCCATAAATTTCAGCTTTACACCTGTTTATTAAAATTTAAATTGTTCAAAAGGATTATTTGTTTGTTTTAAAGTTTTCCAATCAAAATCATAACGTTCATATTCACTCCAGTCGGTGTATGGTTCTATAGCAAATATTATTCCATCTAACCAATGCTCTGACACAATTATTTGATTTTCTTCGTCACTATACAATGAAAGATTTCCAATATGAGATGTAAATTGAGCATATAAAATACAAAGAAGCCCTGCTATCGCTTCAAGCATATTTTTCATATTAGCTTTTTTAAAAGCTTTATTTCTATCATGTTTTGCGGCATTGTACTCTTGATACCAATTAAGAGGTTGGTTATTTTGCCAATCTTTGAAAGGTTCTATTACTTTAGGAGAAGGTTCCCAGTTTTTTAGATGCACTTTATAATTTGAAAGTTTAGTTGCTTGTTCAATTTTGCAGTAATCAGTTATGTTCAAGTTTGTAGACTTACTATAGCCATTAGCTCTAAGAATAGCTTTGCAATTAGTTTCAAATTCTGTAGAAGCCCGAAGTAATAATTCAAAAATTCTATGAGAATAGGTTTCTTCGTTTTTATCAGAAGGGTCAATAT